>CAYFVA010000358.1:0-2340 GCA_964346265.1 uncultured Desulfobacterales bacterium | reverse complement strand
AGTCTCTCTTTTTCGACCCGCTTCTTGCTTCATTGACCGGTTTTCAAAGATCACAAAAAAAAATCTTTTTGAAACCCGATGCCTCATGCTCAAGACATGGTATGTCTCAAAAAGATTTGGCCATTCTACACGAGTTTTTTTTTATGTCAACAGGATTTTTCTTTTTTTTGAAATTTTTACGCAACTACCCACTTATCGGTTCCAGCTTTAATTCATTTAACAGAAAAAACAGGCGGTTGAAAACAAAGAATTTGTATGATACACAGGGATTTTTTACAGACCGAACTTCATCTCTTACACAATTTCCGGAGTAAATTTCAATGTTCAAAAATATCCTTTTTCCTGTCAAAAAAAACGAAAGAGTCGGCAGAGTCCTTGAAATGGCAAGGTTTCTGAGAGTTTTTGATACGGAAAAAATTATTCTTCTCCACGTGGGAAAAAACAACGGAACCAACCGTATCACGAATTTCTACCGTATACAGGAAGCCCTTGAAAACGAGTCCTATACAACAGAGCTTCTCTTCCGGCAGGGCCATGTGCCAGCCCAGATCGTCAGGGCCGGTATCGAAAAGGACGCCTCTTTCATATCCCTTCCATGGAAACGCAAAAACCCCATACGGAGAGCTATTATGGGAAATGTGGCTTCCGATGTTATCAGGCTTTCCAATCAACCGGTTCTGGTACACAAAAAATCAAAAAAATTTTCACAAGAAAAGGAGCTGAACAATGTCCTGTATGCCACCGGACTGATGAGCACGGATATCAAGATACTGAATTACCTGACATACAGGGGGTTCAAGGCGCAAAACCTGATTCTCCTCCATGTGGGGGAGCGGGCCCCGGATCCGGTGGCTGAAGAAGACCGGATCAAGAGGGTTCACAACAGCATGGCCGGAATCGAGGAAAAATGTACCCACTGTTTCGATTCCATTGAAAAAATCGAAGCAACGGCAGGATCCGTATCCACACAGATTGCCCGGATAGCGTCCAGAAAAAGGGCCGGCCTGATTATTATCGGTAAGGTGGACAAACAAAGACCGTTTGAAAAAATCACCGGATCTGTTGCCGAATCCCTCCCGGAAAAAGCGAATTGCCCCGTGCTGATTATTCCGGGTGGATATCGGGGCATAGAGAACAACCCTGAAGAGGAAAAAACCAATGAAAAAAGGTAACCCTGTATTCGCCGTATCACTTGCCCTTGTTCTGGCCCTTCTGATTCCGGGGATCGTCAAGCCCGAGCTTCTGGACAAGCTTTCCTCGATAACCCATCAATGGATTATCACCCATTTCGGATGGGGATATCTGCTGTCCGCGTTTCTTTTTCTGATTTTCAGTATCATGGTGGCCTTCAGCAAATACGGAAAGCTCAAACTCGGAAAAGATCATGAAGCCCCTCAATACAGCTATTTTGGTTGGTTCAGCATGCTTTTCGCCGCAGGGATGGGCATCGGGCTCATTTTCTGGGGGGTGGCAGAACCCATATCGCATTTTACCTCTCCGCCCGGATTCATTCCCCCTACATCCGGACAGGCGGCTAAATTCGCCATGGTCCGGTCTTTTTTCCACTGGGGACTCCATCCCTGGGGGGTATATATCGTCATGAGCCTGTCCATTGCGTATTTTTCCTTCCGCCGGGACATGCCGCCTTTGATATCGAGCTGCTTTTATCCCCTGCTGGGAAACCGAATTTTTCAGACACCTGGCCGGATCATCGATATCCTGGCGGTTTTTGCCACGGTTTTCGGAATCACCACCTCACTTGGACTCGGCGCGCTTCAGATCACAAGCGGATTGTCGTCGGTCCTTCCGATTCCGGATACCACGGCTGTCACCCTGGTTGTCATCGGATGCGTGACCGTTCTGTTTCTCATGTCCAGTATGACAGGCCTTGACAAGGGTATCCAGATTCTGAGCAAAACCAATATCATGCTCGCGCTTCTGCTCCTCGCTTTCATGCTTGTGGCCGGACCCACTTCGTATATTTTCAACATCTTCACTTCGACCCTCGGGGACTATTTTTCATCCATCATTGAGATGAGCCTGTCTTCCAACCCGTTTAAAGGATATGAGTGGACCAAGGAATGGACTCTTTTCTACTGGGCCTGGTGGATTGCATGGGCACCTTTTGTGGGGCTTTTCGTGGCAAGTATTTCAAGGGGAAGAACCGTGCGGGAATTTATTTCAGGAGCCCTGCTCGTACCCACTCTTTTGACGTTTGTATGGTTCAGCGTGTTCGGAGGAGCCGCGTTCAACCTTGAAATCAACCAGGGGATTGCCATCAGTGACGCGGTTTCCGAAAACGTATCCACGGCCCTTTTCACCCTGTTTTCCTATTACCCG
>CAYFVA010000357.1:0-2344 GCA_964346265.1 uncultured Desulfobacterales bacterium | reverse complement strand
TTATATGAAAGTCCGTGCCATCTTCCCGGCAGCAGGCGATTCGGTTTACCGGCCTTATGATCAGACAGGTGCCGCCTTGTACCCGGACCGGTTAACCGCCTCCACCGCTTTCTCAACAACACTCTCATCATCCGTTGAGAAATAGGCTTTTTTGCCTTCAAGATCCACACGTACATCCGTTACATTATCAAGCGCCTCAATGGCCTTCTGAACGGTTGCTGAGCAGTGTCCGCAACTCATTCCTTCCACGTTTAACACAGCTCTTTTCATGACTTTCTCCTTTCAGTCAAATCAGTTCTTTCGATCTATGAAATTCTGCTCAAGCATATCAGCACACAGTATCCCAATGCAACCCGCTTATCTTTTTTCCTGTCGGCTGCATACCGGAAAAAATCTGTTATACCCTTTTCCGGCTTGACTTCCGTTTCCGTATCACGTAATCCACAGGCAGAGGGAACATTTCAACCCGGATGCCGTAAAACGGAGACGAATGAAGCTGACAGGACCGGAAAAAAGCTGGGTACTGTATGATGTGGCCAACTCGGCATTCGTGCTGATCGTGGTCACCACCATCATGCCCGTATTCTTTAAGGAATACGCAGCGTACGGGCAGGCCGGGGAAGTATCCACGTTCTGGCTCGGAACGGCCAACTCGACCGCCTCTCTGCTGTTGGCTGCCTGTGCGCCTCTTTTGGGGGGTCTTGCGGATGCCGGCGGACGGAAAAAGCGGTTTCTCGGTCTTTTCATGGCAGCCGGAATTTTGTTGACATTCTCTTTTGCGCTTACCTCCCGCGGCATGTGGATTTACTGTCTGCTGACATATGGTGCGGCACGTTTTGTATGGGCCGGGGCCAACATTTTCTATGACTCGTTGCTCCACGATGTCACGGTGCCGGAAAAGGCGGACAGTGTTTCCGCAAAAGGATTTGCATGGGGATATATCGGAAGCGTGATCCCTTTTGTCGGGGTTGCGGGACTCATCTTCACCTTTAAAACCTCAGCGTCTCTGCCGGCGGCAGCAATGAAAACCGGATTCATCATCGTTGGACTGTGGTGGTTTATCTTCTCCCTGCCGCTTCTGAAAAACGTCCGTCAAAAACCCCTTCCCGAAAGGAATGCGAATCAGGCAACAGGATTCAAACAACTTGTCCGTACACTCAAACGGATCTGGAAAAATCGGAATACCCGTTTTTTCCTTCTTGCCTATTTTTTCTACATCGACGGGGTCAACACCATCATCAGCATGTCAGCGGCCTACGGAAAAGATATCGGCCTGGATACGGTCCAACTGATCCTGGCGATCCTGATGATCCAGATCACGGCGTTTCCGTTCACGCTGTTATACGGCGGTCTTGCCGGAAGATTCGGGACAAGGAGACTCCTTTTCGCCGGAATCTTGGTCTACTGCTTCATCACCTTTTTCGCCTTTTTTCTGCCTGTTTTTACATCAGAAGTGAAAGTCTTTTTATTCTGGGTGCTCGCATTTCTGATCGCCACTTCCATGGGCGGCATCCAAGCCCTTTCCCGCAGCTTTTTCATGTCCATCACCCCTTTTGACCGATCCGCAGAATATTTCGGGTTTTACAACATGTTCGGAAAGTTCGCCGCTGTCATGGGACCTTTCATGATGGGAGTCACCGGAAAACTTGCCGGTCACTCCCGGTGGGGGGTGCTGTCCATGGTGATTTTCTTTGTTCTCGGGGCGGCATTCCTCTCCCTGGTGAAAAAAGAAAAAACCCCTGACAGGCAACCCGGAACGGATCAGGGGATATAGATCCGCCACTTGCAGAACAGGTCTTGAGGGTGGGGATCCGGCGGGGCAAATACGCATTCGGTGACAATGTCCGGATCGATTTCCTTGGCAAAAGAGTCAAACTCGTGAAAGTGCATTTCCCTGCAGGCATATTCCCCGAGCCCGTGTTTGATTCGCCCCATCTGGGCCGGGCAGTTGGATGAGGTGGCAATCAGCTCGCCATCCCGATGTTCGAGATCAAAGCAGTCCATGAGTTTCCAGGAATAGTACCGCATGGCTTTTTCAAATCCGGCAAGCCCTTTTTCCTCGATACCGAACCGTTTTATGATATCCCGTGCCGCCAGCTGCCCGACTTTGTCCCACACGGTTGTATTGATGGATTCGGCATTCTCCAGCCCATACTGTTTTTCCACGTTCAGAAACCAGAAGGCGTCGATCACCCGGTATTGCCAGAGAAGGGAATCCACAAGCTCCACCAGCTCACTTTTCTCCATGCGTTCCAATAATCGTTTTGGTCCTGTATCGTTCATGACCGGATCCTTTTTTACAATTTGTCAAACATTTCCATAAAACGACGATACTGTACTGTAA
>CAYFVA010000356.1:0-2352 GCA_964346265.1 uncultured Desulfobacterales bacterium | reverse complement strand
ATTGAAACGGATGCCCCGTATTTGACACCGGCGCCCGAGAAGAACAAACACAGACGGAACGAACCCGCTTTTGTCCGATCGGTGCTGATGAAACTTGCCGAAATCCGGGACCGCAACCCTGAAGAGCTGGCGGAAACCATCTGGCACAATACGGAACGGTTATTCGGAAAGCTGTAAACTGACCCCGTCCTTACTCCTTACGATCAGCGGGTCGAACGCATGTACTCCACCGCCCCTTCAAGGCCGTCCAGGGAAAGCTCGAACATGGGAAAAATCCCGGCGATGGCCATGATCGTGTGGGTGTAGTTCCACATCTCCTTTGCCACCGGGTTGAGCCACACCGAGTGGGGAAACGTATCCCGGATGAACCGCAGCCGCTCGATACTGGGCTTTCCGCTTCTCTCCCGGATATGGATGGAGCCGTCGTAGGACATGAGCTCGTACGGGGCCATGCTGGCGTCCCCCACGATGACAAACCGGGTTTCCGGGTCAAGCCGGGTGAAATCATCCACCTTCATCGGCTTTTTATAGCGGGACGGGTCCTCCCATACGTAATCGTATATGGTGTTGTGAAAAAAACAGACCTTGAGCTCCTTGAACTGGGCCTTGGCATAATCGAACAGGGTCTGGACAAGGGAGATGTACGGATCCATGGACCAACCGCCGTTGTCAATGGCCAGGATCACCTTGAGCCGGTCCCTCATGGACCGGTCGAATATCAGCTCGATCTCCCCCCCGTTTTTCATGGTCTTTTTGATGGTCTCGTCGATGTTGATCTGATCTTTCGGACCTTCGGGCACCATGTTCCTCAGCCGCTTGAGGGCCTCCCCGATGCTGGCGCTGGTCAAAGGCCCCCGCGTGGAATAATCCTTGTACCGGCGCTCGTTTGCCACCTTGACCGCGGACTTGTTCCTTGACTCGCCGCCGACCCGCATGCCGCCCGGGTGGTAGCCTGAATGCCCAACAGGCGACGTTCCGCCGGTGCCGATCCATTTGTTGCCCCCTTCATGGCGTTCGGTCTGCTCCTCGAGCCTCTTTTTGAAATAATCGATCAGCTCTTCCGGGGAAAGATCGGCAAGCTCGGACTCGTCCACTCCCAGGGCGTCCGCCACCTGTTTCGGATTCTGCAGCCACTCGTCCAGCATTCCCCTTGCGATTTCATCGATCTCGAAACCGGCGTCTTCAGGGATCGGTACCCCCTCGAAATGGTAGGCAAACACCTGGTCGTACAGATCGAAATACCGCTCGCTTTTGACCAGGATCGCCCGGGCGCAGGTATAGAAATCATCAATGGTATTGATAAGGCCGTTCTGAAGGGCTTTCTGCAGCATGAGAAAAGACGTCGGCGTGACCGGTATACCGACCTCTTTGAGCTTATAAAAAAAATTGATAAACATGGGGCAAGACCGCCTTTTAAAAGAGCTTTCGTCTGGAGGTGATTTCCCGGGCCTGCTGGTAATCCTGGCTCTTTTTGAAAAGAATCCCGAGATACGGCAGTTTTCCCTTAATCAGATCTTTTGCATGGAAATCCGGGTCCGCGTCCAGCGCCCGGATCCAGTTGATCAGCTCCCTTGTGGCAGGTTTTTTCTCGATACCGTCGATCTCCCGCATACTGTAAAACGCATTTATGGTATTTTCAGCAAGCTTGGTGTCAAGCGACGGAAAGTGAACATTGATAATCTTGCGCATCATCTTGGGGTCGGGAAACGCAATATGATGAAAGTTGCACCGGCCAAGAAACGGGTCGGAAAGATCCTTTTTGGCGTTGGAGGTTATCACGATCACAGGCCGGTGATTCGACTTGACGGTCCGGTCGGTCTCTATGATGTCGAACTCCATCTGATCGAGCACGTCCAGCATATCATCCTGGAAATCCGTGTCCGCCTTGTCGATCTCGTCGATCAAAAGCACGGTCCGCTCCTCTGCACGGAATGCCTGGCCGATCTTTCCCATTTTGATGTACTCGTCGATGTTGCTCACATCCCGTTTGGAATCACCGAACCGGCTGTCGTTGAGCCGGGTGAGGGTATCGTACTGGTAGAGGGCCTCCACCAGTTTCATGCTCGACTTCACGTTCAAAACAATCAGGGGCATGCCCAGGGATTCTGATATGGCATGGGCCAGCATGGTTTTTCCCGTGCCCGGTTCTCCTTTGAGAAGCAGCGGCATCTCAAGGGACATGGAAATATTCACGATCGAGGCAAGCTCGCTGTCCAGGACATATTTATGGGCACCTTCAAAATCGGTTTGCGTGTCAGGTTGTTTGGTCATCCGGTCTCTCCGTTATGGGTTCATGAAAGAATTTCTATATCAATCCATAGTCCTAATACAGAACCGCCTTCCAGTCAAGCA
>CAYFVA010000355.1:0-2364 GCA_964346265.1 uncultured Desulfobacterales bacterium | reverse complement strand
TCTTTCCACACATTTCCCACAAGGGCGGGGCCGGGTTTCAGGGTCTGCTTGCCGGGCCGCCATCCGGAAGGGGTCGCCTCGGTTCCCTCTGATGCCCGCACTACCTGAAAGGCCTGGATCTGGCGCATGGTTTCACTGATGTTTCTACCCACCGGCGGGGTCAGGACTTCGTATCCCTGAATCACTCCGTCCGGGTCGATGATGAATCTCCCCCTTGTCTCAACCCCGGCATCCTCGTCATAAACCCCGTAAATACGGCCGACTCTTCCTCCCGCATCCGACAGCATTGGAAAAGGGACACCGCCTTCCACCATTTTGGACAGTTCATAATCGTCCCACATTTTGTGGACAAACATGCTGTCAATACTCATGGACAGCACCTCGACACCGAGGTTCCGGTATTCTTCGTATTTTTCAGCAACTGCTGAAATTTCCGTGGCTCATACAAACGTAAAATCGCCGGGGTAAAAACAGAGCACGACCCATTTGCCGAGATAATCCGACAGTTTCGCATTGATAAAATTCCCCTTCTGGTAGCCCGGTGCGCTAAAATCCGGCGCTTTTTTACCGACTTGAATCATTGTTTTCTCCTCCTTTGCATCGGTTTGACTCTGTTGAGGCTTTTCAGGGGTTTCTTCCCCCACCGGTCCACCGGTCGGCCTGGCACATCCGGTTTCTATCTCTTCGGCCATGGTACCTCCTGTGATTTGAATAAAAATTATACGCAAAGCCCGATATATGCACTCCGCTTCCGGATTCTCAAGAAAACGGAACGGAACCGGCTGCCGGGGCGGAATTGAAACATAGCCGGTTTTCCCGTGTCAGTAACGGGCCGGCAAAGCGTATCGGGCATAAGACTATATCTGATTAGTAATTGAATAGACAGCTGATGTCAATCATCTCTTGGAAAAAAACTGTGACAGGCGGCAACATGTCCCCGTATTCCGGCAGTAACAAAGCCCGGGTGAAAATTAAAATATTTCTCCTTTTGCAGAATTCAATAACCAGTTTTTAATTTGCTCCCGGATTTCGCGGACTTTTGACAGCTTTTGTTCCCGGGACCCGGAAACAATCGAAGGATCAGGAAACGGAACATTCCACCTTTTGGTAATCCCCGGAAAAACCGGGCACTGATTCTCTGAATCATCACACACGGCAATCACGTATGAGTAGACCTTCCCGGATTTGAACAGCTCAAAAACGCTTTGCGGCTTTTTGTCCGACAGATCAATCCCCTCTTCCTTCATTACCTCGATAACCAGCGGATTCACACTTTGGGCGGGTTCAAATCCAGCACTTTCAACATCCGATTTATCCGGGGCCAATTGTTTCATATAAGCCTCTGCGATCTGACTGCGCCCGCTGTTGTGCCGGCAGATGAAAAGAATTTTCTGTTTCATGGAAAAATATTCCCCTTTGCAAAAGTTTCAGTGGGTCCGGAAAACCGGACTTTCAGCCTCTTAGTAGACCAAAAAAATGCAAAGTTCAAGTTAGGAGAATATTAGACGTTTATTTGCACAGTGATTTTTTCCATGAAAAGGCTGTGAAGGAACTGAAGAAAAACCTTCACAAGCTTCATGGCAGTCTTTCATGTTTTGTTGCGTCCTGCAGGAGATAGTCCTTTTATAAGGGCGAAGGATCAGATACCGGCTTTTTGCTAAAGAAGCTATCGGAAATCGGAAAAGCAGCCCGGCCTACCACACCTCAGGATAGGCCACGTCCACAAATTTTTCCTCCATCATTTGCTTGTGGCCCCTTTCCATGGCGGCAAGGTCCATGAAAATGGACTTCGACCCTGGATCCGTGCAGTTTTCCGCCAGCCCGGTATACTTTTTCATGGCGACTTCCTCGTTTTTCATGGCCAGTCCGATGGCACTTTTCAGGTCCATATCTGCTGTGACTTCCGGCATTTCAATGGTTTCCGACACATGGAAATCCTTGTTACAGTCAAAATACCCGCTATCCAGTTTTTCCCGGTTCAATATATCGGTAAGGATCTGTTCATGTTTGGCTTCTTCCCTGGCAAAACCCGCAAACACGCCCTTAAGGTGATCATCTTTACTCCTTTGGGAAACCTGTTCGTAAAAATTTTTTGCATCAATCTCACTCTGGATGCCATCGGAAATTACTGCGCGGTATGCATCTATGTCCATAAAATCCTCCCTGGTCTTTTCCGGTTATTTTTTTTGCTGCAATTACTTTAAAATTCATCACCATCAGATTTGTGTCAGCCGGTTTTTGATGTATCAGGTGTAATCCTCACAGGCTCTTCAAATAGTTTGAGATGAGAGGGTCAATCCGTTCCGCCAAATACAGGGGGAAAGAAAGAAGATCATAGGAAACCGGATCCCCTTTTGTTGTTTT
>CAYFVA010000354.1:0-2381 GCA_964346265.1 uncultured Desulfobacterales bacterium | reverse complement strand
TTCAGCAGCGGTCGGTGAGGACCAGGTTGTCTCTGTGGATGATTTCGTCGTAGTGGCGGTTTCCCAGGCACGCCTCGATTCTCGAGGTTTTGAGCCCCTTGATCAGATCAATATCTGACGCACTGTAGTTGGAAAGACCGATGCCTACTGTCTCGTTTGAACGGGTTTTAAAAGAGACCGGCGCTCCCTGTTCGAAACTGCCTTCCACAGATACGACCCCGGACGGAAGCAGACTTTTCCCGTTGTGCCGTAGGGCGCGCACGGCCCCGTCATCAATGACAAGGCTCCCTTTGGGAGAAAGGGTGTAGGCGATCCAGCATTTGCGGCTGGTCATCTTTTCTTCCCTGGGAACAAAGTAGGTGCCGTGGTTTTCTCCTTCAAACAGCCTCAAAAGCATGTCCGGCCGATCACCCCGGGCCACGATCATGGGGATGCCGGCGGCGGTGACTTTCCGGGCCGCCAGAATTTTGCTGAGCATGCCGCCGGTGCCGAGGGTCCCGGGAATGTTGCCGGCAAATTCCCGGATTTCGTCATCAAACGCGCTGGTTTTTGATATGAGTGCCGCGTCCGGGCAGGTTCTCGGGTCCTTGTTGTACAGCCCGTCAATATCGGTGAGGATGAACAGGAAATCCGCATCCATCAGTAATGTGATCATGGCGGCCAGGTTGTCGTTGTCTCCGAGCTTGATTTCTTCGACCATGATGGTGTCGTTTTCGTTGACAATCGGCACCACCTGCCATTTGATCAGGGTATGCAGGGAATTTCTGGCATTGAGGTAGCGCTTGCGGCTGTTCAGGTCGTCCGCCGTCAACAGGATCTGGGCCACCTTTTTGTCGAACTTGGCGAAACTCGCTTCGTAGGCGTTGATCAGGCCGCTCTGGCCGATGGCGGAGACGGCCTGCCTTTTGGGGATTTCATCCGGCCGACCCTTCATTTTCATCTTCCTGACCCCGGCTGCCATGGCCCCGGACGACACCAGGATCACTTCAATCCCCCGGTCCATGAGCGTACTGATCTGGCTGGATATGGAATCGATCACGTCGAGGTTCAGGCTGTTTTCCGCAGTGATCACGTTACTCCCGAGCTTCACGACCACCCGGGCTGCACTGGTCAGTCTCTGTTCCGGCATGGCGCAGGCCCTATTCAAAATTTCGGTTCAACTGCTTGTGGGTAAACGAACGGCCTGACGGTCCGGAATAGTCCGCCACCGTGTGGCCGTTCCCGACAAGGCGCCACTGACTGGTCATCAGCCCTTCAAGGCCCACAGGGCCCCTGGCATGGATCTTGTTGGTGCTGATCCCCACTTCGGCACCGAGTCCGAACCGGAACCCGTCTGAAAACCGGGTGCTGCAGTTCCAGAACGCATCCGCCGTGTCCGCATGATCCATGAAGTACAGCGCCCTTTGTTTGTCTGCGGTCACGATCATATCGGTGTGGCCGGAACCGTACCGGTTGATGTGGGCCACCGCATCTTTAAGGGAATCCACCACTTTGACCGAGACCGAAAGATCGAGATACTCGGTGGTCCAGTCCGCATCACCGGCGGGTTCCGCCTGGATGATGGAACAGGTCCGCTCGCATCCGAGGATTTTCACGTCCCGTTTTTCAAGTTCCGTTTTCAGTGCCGGCAGCATATCACCGGCAACCCTTTCGTGGACCAGGATGGTTTCTGCCGCATTGCAGACCGCCACGTACTGGCATTTGCTGTCCACGGAAAGATGTACCGCCATTTCGGGATCCGCCGCCCGGTCAATGTATACATGGCAGATGCCGTCCGCATGTCCCAGTACCGGGATCACCGTGTGGTCCATGATATACCGGACAAACGCGTTGCTGCCCCGGGGAATGATCAGGTCCACCTTGTCGTCGAGCTTGAGCAGTTCGTCCACGTCGCTCCGGGTCTCCAGGAGCCCCATCCATCCTTCGGGCATGCCCGCCTCGATTCCCGCATTCAGGATCAGGGAGGCCAGAATCTCATTGGTGGCGGCGGCTTCGCTTCCTCCCTTGAGGAGAACTGCGTTGCCGCTCTTGAGGCAGAGGGAGGCGATCTGTACAAGGGCGTCCGGCCGGGATTCAAATATCACTCCGATGACCCCGATGGGCCGGCTCACCTTGAAAAGGTCCAGCCCCTTGTCCAGCTCGGTGGCGGCAAGGGTTTTCCCCACCGGGTCGGAAAGCCGGATCAGGCTCTCGATTCCCTCGCAGCTTTGGGAGATTTTGGCCCGGTCAAACTTCAGGCGCTTTAAAAGCGGCGCGTCGAGATTCTCCGCCTGTGCCCGTTCAAGGTCTTTACGGTTGGCTTCCGCAATCTCTTCCGCGTGTTCGCCGAGTGTCTTTGCCATATGCCTCAGTGCCCCGTCCCGGGTTTCGCCTGACAGCGA
>CAYFVA010000353.1:0-2388 GCA_964346265.1 uncultured Desulfobacterales bacterium | reverse complement strand
GCTGTTATTGTCTTTATCAATCAGTTCAACGATTGAGCTGGTATTTTCTCACCGCCCGGTTGTGTTCTTTCAGGGTTTTTGAAAATTTGTGGGTGGAATCCTTTTTGGACACGAAAAAAATATATTCCGTATCCGCCGGATACAGTGCCGCCTGGAGAGACATTTTGCCGGGATTTGCAATGGGCCCGGGGGGGAGCCCTTTGATTACATAGGTGTTGTAGGGGGTCGGGGTTCTCAGGTCCTTTCTTGTGATGTTGCCGTCAAAATCCTCGATTCCGTATATGACCGTGGGGTCGCTTTCAAGACGCATACCCTTTTCCAGCCGGTTGTGGAACACCGATGAAATTACGGGGCGCTCGCTTGCCTCCCCGGTTTCCTTCTCAATGATGGAGGCAAGGGTCACGATTTCATGTACGGTGAACCCCATCTTTCGGGTCCTCTCTTTCCAGTCATTCGTGTATACTTCCTGAAACCGCCGGACCATTTCCCGGATCACATCTTTTTCATCTGCAGATTTGGGAAAATAATAGGTTTCCGGGAAAAGATACCCTTCAAGGGTTTTTGCGGATATACCGAGAGAGCGGGCAAATTCCGTGCTTTCAGCGGTCAGGATAAAAGTCTCCCGGGTGCCGAAGCCGGCCTTTTCAGCAAGTGTTCCCGTCTCGAACAAATTCAGGCCTTCGGGCACCGTGAGCCGGTAAAGCTTGACTTGTCCTTTTGTGATGATATGGAGAATGCGCCGGGGGGTGTCGGCGCCTGACAGGGCATATTCGCCTGCTTTAAGGCTTTGGGCCTGGTCTTTCATCAGAGCGAATATACTGAAAAGTGTGCTGTTGGAGATGACTCCTTTGTTTTCAAGATTCCGGGATACGGCGGAAAGGGTGTCTCCTCGTTCAATGAGGAACGTGATTTCAGAGGCATTCGGGTTTGCCGGCTTTCTGGAAAAGCTGTTCAGATACTGGATGAAAATCAGCCCGGATACGGCAAGGACAACAAGCAGAATTGCGCTGATGATGAAAAACCTTTTTAAAATCCGTTTTTTTTGCATTATACTGTTCCTTTACATCCGGGATGTTTTACAGGAAACTTGAAACAAGAGACAGGAAGCTGTCTCATCCGAGTTTCAGGTTTTGTTGTGATCCTGTGCATCATGGCTGTTTATAACGTATGTAAGATAGAGGAAAACTTTCACGTTGTCAAAAAAAAGAGGGGATCAATGACAGATACGCAGAAAAAGACCAAAGACGAGTACCAGGGATTTGAGCAGGGGCCGATCAGGCCCCCGAGCGAAGCGGACAGCCTTTTGATCCGCCTGACCCGGAACTGCCCGTGGAACCGGTGCACATTCTGCCCGGTGTATAAAAAACGGAAATTTTCCCTGCGGTCGGCGGAGAATATTGTCAAGGATATCGATCTTTTGCACACGTATGCCAGCGGGATTTCAGAAAGAGTGTCATCCGGTGCGCCATTCGACAATCAGGCGGTGAACGAGCTTTTCAACAGCTTTGAGGTCAAGGACCGGCAGGCGTTCAATGCGGCTCTTCACTGGTACTACAACGGCATGAAGTCGATATTTCTCCAGGATGCCAACACCCTGATCATGAAACCGGATGATATCGTGTACATCCTGGAGCACATCAAGAGGTGTTTCCCGGATGTGGAACGGATCACCTCGTATGCCCGGTCCCACACCATCGTGCGGATCAGTGCCGAAAACATGAAACGGATTGAAAGGGCCGGTCTGAACCGGATTCATATCGGCCTGGAGTCCGGATCGGACCGGGTACTGGAGATGGTGAAAAAAGGATCGAACAAGGCAGATCACATCAAGGCGGGCAACCGGGTCAAAGAGGCGGGAGTGCAGCTTTCCGAATATATCATGCCGGGCTTGGGCGGCAAATCTCTTTCCAGGGAGCATGCAGTCGAGACCGCAGATGCCTTGAACCGGATCAACCCGGATTTTATCCGGATCCGGTCGCTTGCCGTGCCGGAAAATACGCCTCTTGCAGAGGAGCTTCGGCAAGGCCGTTTTGAAAAATGCACCGATTACGAGACAGCCGCGGAACTCAGGCTCCTGGTGGAACGACTGGAGGGAATCGATTCCTACGTCAAAAGCGACCACATCCTCAACCTGATTCAAAGCCTTGAAGGCCGGCTGCCCGGTGAAAAGCAGAACATGCTGGATACCATTGACCGGTTTTTGAACATGGATCCCGAAGATCGGGTGATCTACCAGGTGGGCCGCCGGATGGGTCTTTTTTCCGGCCCGGAGGAGATTGATGACGAAAACAGGCGCTCACGGGTGGAAAAGACGTTGAAGATGTATGGAATTGACAGCAGCAATGCGGACGAGGCCATTGACGAGTTGATAAAACGTTTTGTCTGATC
>CAYFVA010000352.1:0-2389 GCA_964346265.1 uncultured Desulfobacterales bacterium | reverse complement strand
AATCTTTTTTATTGGTTGCAAAATCTGACGGTTCATGTATGATGAACGGTTCATATATAAGCAAGAGTTCTTTTCCTGTTAAACTGTTCTTCTCAGGTTTTCCTCGATACCCCCGATGGGCCCGGTACACCGTTTGTTATCGTTGACGTTTATACGGATTACTTGCTTGTGAAGTCTACAGTACGATGATACCGGGAAGGTGAACCGGCCTGTTTTTTTAAGTTGCCGGCACTGATTCGTCTGGACATATTTTATAATAGAAAACCGGCCCGAAAGGACCGGAAGAATCAAAACGTTGAAGGACTGCAGACCAATCCCGGTCAATCAATTGATTCAAAGGAGTTTTAATGAGTTTTGAACCATTCAGTTTTCATCCGTCAATCCAAAAAAGTATTTTTGCCTGCGATTATACAACGGCAACCCCGATTCAGAAAGAAGCGATTCCACCGATCCTGAAGGGCCAAGATGTTTTAGGCCTTGCACAGACCGGTACGGGAAAAACCGCGGCTTTTGTTCTGCCCATTCTTGAACGGCTGCTGGAAAGGCCCGGGAAAAACGCACGGGCGTTGATACTCGCTCCAACCCGGGAATTGGCCGAACAGACACATACCAACATCTGCCGACTGGGAGAAAAAACCGGTTTGAAAAGTGTCGCCATATATGGAGGTGTGGGAAAATCCCCTCAGATCAAAGCGATCCGTTCCGGGGCACAAATCATAGTAGCCTGCCCCGGTCGACTGCTCGATCTGGTCAACGACAAAGCCGTGCACCTGGCTGATATCGAAACGCTCGTGCTTGACGAGGCGGATCAGATGTTTGACAAAGGATTTCTGCCGGATATCAAACGAATTGTAAAACAGCTGCCGGAAAAACGGCAGTCTCTTGTTTTTTCCGCCACAATGCCCCGGGAGATAAAAGTTCTGGCGGACAAGCTCCTGCGCGATCCGGTGACTGTGCGGGTAAATGATTCACTGCCGGTGGCCGCGATCTCCCATACCGTTTTCAATGTACAAAAAGAGCACCGGACCGCCCTTTTGAAAAATCTTTTCCGGAAAGACGGCATGGAAAGTGCTCTTGTCTTCACCCGAACGAAACACAAAGCCAAAAGCCTGGCAATGCAGCTGAAAAAAGCCGGATACAATGCCACCTCCCTGCAGGGAAATCTCTCGCAGCACAAACGGGACAAAGCGATGAGCGGATTCAGGACAGGCTTTTTCAACATTCTGGTTGCCACGGATATTGCAGCAAGAGGCATTGATGTTCTCGGCATCTCCCATGTCATAAATTATGATCTTCCCGACACGGTTGAAACCTACACCCATCGCACCGGCAGAACCGGCAGGGCCGAACAGACAGGCAATGCATATACGTTTGCCGGCCTGGAAGACAAAAAAATGGTCTCCTTGATTGAAAAAAACCTGGGCAAAAAAATGCACAAAGAGCCTGCTCTTTGAATTTATTTCGGAATATGAGCCCCGGGTTTCATAAAAATGAAAATTTCCAGCATTACGAAAGAAAAAAACAAATGAATTTTTATATCACCAATCTGGCCTACGGCACCACCGAGAATACCTTGAGAGGATTATTCGAACCGTTCGGGGAAATAGAGAACGTAAAAATAGTAAAGGATCGTTTCAGCGGCAGATCAAAAGGGTTCGGCTTTGTTGAGATGCCCGACAATTCCGACGCTGACAAAGCGATTAAAGCATTAAACGGGAAAATGCTTGAAGGCAAAATGATCAAAATCCAACAGGCCGAACCTGAAAGCAAAAAAAAGAAAAAATCCGGAAAAAAGAATCGATTTTAATCCGTGACATCCCGCGTCCGTCCCCCCGGGACGGCACCCGGGATGCCGGATTGAATGAAAGGGCGGGGGTTACAGGTTGATCGCCTGGTCCACGGGATTTCCGTCGGCATCCACTTCGCTGCCGGCGTCTTTGATACTTCTCTTGTCCCCGGCCAGATGGCCCCGGTTCTTTTCCTTGTACTTTTTGATCTGAAGCTTCAGTTTATCCGAAAGGGTATCAATCGAAGAGTAAAGACTTTCCGCTTCCTCTTTCATATGAAGGTTGAGTCCCCCGCAGCTGAAATTCACTTCCGCAATATGGCGGAATTTCTCCACCGAAAGAACCACATCCGCTTCTGCGGGCTTGTCCAGCATTTTGTCCAGTTTATCGAATTTTTCCTGTGCGTACGCTTTCAAGGCATCTGAGGAGTCGATATTTTTAAAGGTTAAAGAGACGTGCATAAAAGAACCTCCTTTAAAAAGTGGGTTAGTAATTTATAAGGTAACGCATCCTCCGGAAGGTGTCAATGAAGTCTGCCGCCGAAATCCGCTGTCAAATCATTCCCTGCCCGATTGTACCGGTCATGGCCGGAGAAAAAATGC
>CAYFVA010000351.1:0-2393 GCA_964346265.1 uncultured Desulfobacterales bacterium | reverse complement strand
TCTTCGGCCTGCTTTTTGACATCCTCGGACGTCTTTTTCTTCAAATCCTTATCCTTGATCGCTTTTTCGATCGATTCCGTATCCGGCATCTCGCTTTTCATCATACCCTCAAGATCGAGCCGGTATTTCGGGGAAGAAAACGTGCCGGTGACAAGGATCGGCACCACAATACCTGATCGTTCCTTGCTATCTCCCTGGCCTTTGAGTGATCCCACAACCTTGGGCTCCACCCGAAAATCCAGTGTACTTTTGACAAGGTTCGCTTTCCCGGCAGCAGACACCCTCAGTAAAGGCGATTTCAGCCCGGCACCGGCTGTATCCACGACCCCGTCGGTCACATCAAAAGGAATCCGGAGTTCGGTGAAATCGGTCCGGGGTTTTTCTTTGCCGCTTTGGGAAAGACCCATACCGGATTTGGCGTTACGGACCATTCCGGCAATATCAACCCCCACTATGGCACCGTCGTTGAAAACCAGCTCACCTCCGCCGTTCAGGGTTTTTTTGATCATGCCGGGATCCTGCCCTTTCATGGACAGATCGATATCCGACATCACCGTCCCCTCGATCAGGTTTTTCCCGGTGGTATCTTTGAGCAGAGGCCCTGCCTTTATACCAGAGGTATCCAGGGATACATGCGTTGACGGAGTCTTTTTCCGGACATCCAGTTCAGCTTTGGACACGGCACTTCCCTGGTACAGGTTCATTTTCAAGGGATCGACAAGAAAAACCCCGTTTTTCCCGGTCACCTCCAGCACAATGTCCTGCATTTTCGCACCATAGGCCTTGAGCCGGCCGACGGTAGCCCTGCCGTCCAGAACCAGGCTCCGCAGAGGCTCATAGTCGATTGTCTCCGATTTTTTCTCAGTTTTTTTGCTCTTTTGCTTTGCCCCGTCTCCAGCCTCTTTCTCTTTTCCGTCCGGCGGAAGATACCGGTCCAGGTCGATCCGGTCCACCTGGATGTCAAACCCCACATCCGGTTTGGAAAAATCCCCGGCGGATGCGGTGAAAGCAGTCTCTGTATCGTCCAGAACCAGATGCCCCTCTGACAATGAAACGGCTTGAGACGTACCCTTGATCCTCGTGTTGAGCGAAATCTTTTTCAGGACTTCCGGATCGGTGGTCTGAACCGGAAAAGGCTGATCAAGGGCGGAAAAAAGTTTTTTCAGGGAAAACTCGGAAACGGAAAGATTCATGTCAACCTGCTGCCGGGAAGCTGCGTCCGTAACACTCCCGGCAAGATTCACCTGAAGCTGTTTTGCCGCCTCAAAGGTCAAATCCAGCGGGATGGTTCCCTTTCCCGGCTCCCTGCCGACAGGCCCGACCTTTCCTTCAAGAGAGACGGGAATCTTATCCACAAGAGCGTTGAAACTGATGCCCACAGGAGAGGTAAGATCCAGGTCCCGTAGAACCAGCTTGATATCCTTGATTTCTTTGTCCAGATCCGCTGCTTTATCTTTGAACCGAACCACCCCGTCGGTTATGGAAAAATTCCCCACTGCCAGCGATTTTACAGGCAACTTGCCGCCGGATTCAGGAGACGCGGCCGGTGTTTCCTTCTTTTCAGGCTTCACCTCCCTGTCGGCACCACCAAGATTTTCCCAGTTGGCCGTACCATCTTTCTTTTTTTCAAGCAGGACCCGGGGACCTTCCACCACAAAGGTTTTCACCTGAATATTTCTGGTTAGAAGCGGCATCAACTTCAGCCGCACCTCGAAACTCTCCACGGACACAAAATCAGCCTCGTCAAACCCTGGAGGGTTTCCCAGGCGAAGGTCGGTGAGGCGGACCCCGACCCACGGGAAAACCGACAGATCGATTTCTCCACCCAGTTCAAACGGCCGCCCGGTTTTCTCCGTCACGATTTGTTCGATTCGGGGCTTGTACTTTTCCACATCCACAAACTGCGGAATCAAGATAACGGCGGCAATCACCAGAACAACCAATGCACCGCCAACAATTGCCAGCCACTTAAATGTTTTTTTCATAATCCCACTCTCCCTGGGTTGCCTGATGTAAGAAAAATCCTGTCTTGCGGCAGAAAAAAAACAAAGACTCTATAAATTTATACAACAATTCGCCGAAGGTTTGTCAAGAGAAAAGGAAATCCGGAGCAAGAAATTTTGTTCACAGGAGGGGGGCAAAAAGACGGGCAAGAGAGTTCCTGAGGTGCTTTACCGTGTGAATCCGGTTGTAATCCGCGATTGTGAATTCTTCTGCGCATTCCATATCCCGGTGAAACATCTCTTCAATGTTTCTGGAAATATCCGGGTCGTATATGAGTGCGTTGATCTCATAGTTGAGCTGAAAACTTCGGATGTCCATGTTGGCGGTACCAACGGAACAGGCATTGGAATCCACCACAATGGTCTTGGCGTGCATGAACCCTTTTGTAT
>CAYFVA010000350.1:0-2419 GCA_964346265.1 uncultured Desulfobacterales bacterium | reverse complement strand
TGTCCGCCGGCATCGGTGAATGTGATCTCTCCGGCCGGGCAGGGCGGATGAAACAACAGAAGAACGATGAACAGTATACTGAACAGCTTGTATATCTTCAAAAGACTTCTCCTTTTTAAGAATAATGGGGTCCGTTTTTATACCGGTTGCATCACCGAAAAACAATTCCCCGGAGCTTGCAGCAAGGACAAAGAACCCGGAGCGCTATCCCAGCCGATCCGGGTCTCTTTTTTTACAGAATTGATTGTGATGCATTCGTTTCCAGAAAATCACCGGTTGAATTCATGAGGCCCATTCAACGTTTCCGATTCAGCAATAAAAGATCGGAATCCTTTTGTCAAGCAGTATATGGATTGCCCCACATGATGCATCACCCGGGCTTCAATTTTTGATTGTATATTTCAGAACCGGCATCTCACCCCAGCATAGTAAACCGCTTCCGGCATGGGGAACAAACTTTCTGAAGAAGGACCGTATTTATATCCATCATAGTACTCCTCGTTGAATATATTGGTCGCATTGACAAACAGTTCGAACTGTTGGTACGTATAGGATGCATACAGGTCCACGGTGTCGGCACTGTCAAGTTTGTCGAACTCATTGCTGTTGTCGCTTCCGGCATAGCGGGAATCCAGATAATTGTACCGAGCCCGGAAGAGAAAACCGCTGTCAAAAGAAAGTTCAAAACCGGCATTGGCTTTCAATTCCGGAACCAGCGGGATTTGTTTCCCGTCATTGGGTCCTGCAGTCTGTTCCGCATCGGTATAAGCCAGACCCCCGAAAAGCTCGAACCAGTCAGTGGCAAGGAAGCTTGCATCAAACTGTGCTCCCTGGTGACGGGTTTCTTCAAGATTTTCATTCTGTTTGGCGGCGTCGTTCCAGGTGATTTCATCATCGACATCAAAGGTGAAAAGCCTGGCATCGAGCTGCAGTTTGTTGTTCAGGCCCACAAACCGGGCGCCGACTTCATACCCCAGAGAGGTTTCATGTTCGAGATCGGAGTTCACCGTTCCGGTAAAAAGACTCATGAATTCATCCACCCTTGGAAAACGGAATGCCTGGTATGCCCTGGCATACAGTTTTGAATCCGGTTTGAATATATACGCAATCCCGGCATTCCAGGCCCATTCGTTTTCACTGATATCCTCGCTTTGGTTCAGGCTGGACCGAAGTGTCGTATCAAAATCTTCATGCCGTGCTCCTGCATTCAGGACCAGATTTTCCGCCAGGTTGAATTCATCCTGGATATAAACGCCTGTGGTTTGCTGGTCGTGATCAAAATGATTGGTTTTGACAAAGGCCTTGGGAAAGCCATACCATGAGTCGTAATCCGTGTCATACATTTCCACGCCGAGCGTCAGACGGTTGGCATTTCCGAAAAGGTCATGATCCAGAATATACTGGGGGTTGGCACCGATGGTTTGATAGTCATATTCCCAATAACTAAACCATGATACCATGTCGTCTTCCCGGTGGTAGTCCCTGTAGCTCAGGTTCATATCGAGTCTTCCGAAAGCTCCCCAGTCCGACTCGACACCGAGTACATAGTAATTGTCCCGGCTTTCTCCCTCGTCCGACGGATTTGTCGCCTGTTTTCTGTCCTGTTCCATCTCTGCCTTTGTTAGGCCCCCCGGGTATTGATAATCGGCATTGGTATGGTTCGCTTCAAGTGATACGGAAAACAGATCGCTGGTATCCACCCGGAACTTGCCGTAAACACTGGTGCGGTCCGCCTCGGATCGATCGCGGTACCCATCCGTATCAAACTTGGCTACACCCATGTTTCCGCTTACACCGTCCTTTGAAAAGTTTATGCCGGCGGTCTGCTTGGTGGTGTTCATTGTTCCGCCTCCGGCTTCCGCATGGCCGTGAACGCCGGGCTTGGCTTCTTTGGTGATAATGTTGATGACGCCTCCCATGGCATCTCCTCCGTAAAGAACGGAATTGCCGCCATGGAGCACTTCAATTTTTTCCACATTCTCCACAGGAATACCGAGAAAATTGACGCCTGACTGATCGATCGGGTTGATTTTCCGGCCATTGACCACAATGGCGACATGGCGGTCCGAAGTTTCACCGAATCCCCCCATATCGACTTTCTGGTTGAAGCCGTTGCCGTTCAAATCGGTTACGGTCACGCCGGCAAGATTCCGCAAAAGGTCAGGAACCGTCTGAGCACCGCTTTTCGATATCTCATCGGCATCAATTACGGTAATTTTTCCCGGGATTTTTTCAGTTTTCTGTTCGATTCTCGTGCCCGTGACAACCACGCTGTCCAATACAACCGGCTGTTTTTCCTGAGCCCATACGGTGCTGAATCCAAGCAGTACCCCTGCAATACAACAAAATAATTTTTTCATTTCCCCTCCAAAAACGTGTAAAATTGTTTGTGGTCCGGGAAACAAAAAACCCCGGACCG
>CAYFVA010000349.1:0-2427 GCA_964346265.1 uncultured Desulfobacterales bacterium | reverse complement strand
CCGTTCATGGAGGCCTGAAGCGCACAGATCGGATCGATTTCCGTCACAAGAACCCTGGCTCCGTAGCTTTTCATGGATTCGGCACAGCCTTTGCCCACATCACCGTATCCGGCAATGACCACGGTTTTACCTGCGATCATTACATCGGTGGCCCGTTTGATGCCGTCGGCAAGGGACTCCTTGCACCCGTAGAGGTTGTCAAATTTGGATTTGGTGACCGAGTCATTTACATTGATGGCCGTGAAGAGAAGCTCTTTCTTATCAGCCAGCTGGTAGAGTCTGTTCACTCCTGTGGTGGTTTCTTCTGATACTCCCCTGATGTTTTCAGCAATTTTTGTCCACTTGCCCGGGGTCTTCTGCAGATTGACCTTGAGCCGTTTCACCAGTGCCACTTCGTCCGCACTTCCGGGTTCCTTCTCCAGCAGGGAAGGATCCTTTTCCGCACGAACCCCTTCATGGACCATGAGGGTGGCATCGCCGCCGTCGTCCACGATCATGTCCGGTCCGCTTCCGTCCGGCCAGGTAAGTGCCTGTTCCGTGCACCACCAGTATTCGTCCAGGGTTTCCCCTTTCCAGGCGAATACCTTGGCAGACCCTTTTTCCACAATGGCGGCCGCGGCATGGTCCTGGGTGGAGAAGATGTTGCAGCTGGCCCATCTGATATCCGCGCCGAGTTCATAAAGGGTATCGATCAGCATGGCGGTCTGAATGGTCATGTGAAGACTGCCGGTGATTTTCATCCCTTTCAGGGGTTTTTCCGGTCCGTATTTTTCCCGTACCGCCATCAGTCCGGGCATCTCTTTTTCCGAAAGCTGCATGTCTTTATAGCCGTCCTGTGCAAGAGCGATATCTTTTATCTTGTATGCAAGGTCAAGATCAATATCCAGAAACGATGTGTCACTGTTTGAATATGACATGGTTGTACTCCTTTTGTTTTTCAGGCTCTCATTTCGTACCGGTTGCTTGATTCGAACGGATGGAGCCGATTGGTTGTTTTTTTATATAAAGATATCAATATAAATTGATATCTTGTACCCACTCTAATGGATCTTTTGCTGTATGTCAATAAAAACTTTATTGTTTTACGGGGTTATGGAATGGCTCCCTGCCGAAAACACCCCGGTATTTCCATCACTGCCGGAGGGTACCGGGGGCAAAGCCCCCGGTGTAAAACATAGGGTCATTATATGCCGGCCTTTTCTTTCAAAAGGTCCGCTTTGTCGGTTTTCTCCCAGGTGAAATCCGGATCGTTCCGTCCAAAATGTCCGTAAGCCGAGGTTTTCCGGTAAATGGGCCGCAGGAGATCCAAATCTTCTATAATGGCCCTGGGCCGAAGATCAAACACCTCTCTTACCAGTTTGACCGCCTGGGTTTCAGAGATTTTTCCGGTGCCCATGAAATCGATCAAAAGAGATACCGGCTCTGCGACCCCGATGGCATAGGCGACCTGCACTTCACATTTGTTGGCAAGTCCGGCCGCAACGATATTCTTGGCCACATACCTTGCCATGTAAGAGGCGCTTCTGTCCACTTTGGAGGGATCTTTACCGGAAAAGCATCCGCCTCCATGGCTGCCCTGGCCGCCGTAGGTGTCAACGATGATCTTTCTTCCGGTCAGGCCGCAGTCTCCCAATGGGCCGCCGGTAACGAACCTTCCCGTGGGGTTGATGAAAAACCGGGTGTCCCCGTCCATCATTTCGGCCGGGATGATTTTTTTGATCACCTCTTTGACCACAGCTTCACGGAGTTCCTCGTAGGTAACCGCAGGGGAATGCTGGGTGGAAATCACAACCGTGTCCACTCTTTTGGGCTGGCCGTTGTAGTATTCAATGGTTACCTGGCTTTTGCCGTCCGGCCTGAGAAAATCAAGCGAACCGTTTTTTCTCACTTTTGCCAGGCGCTTGGTGAGTTTGTGGGCATAGATCACGGGCATGGGCATCAGTTCAGGGGTTTCGTCCGAAGCAAATCCGAACATGAGTCCCTGGTCTCCTGCTCCCTGTTCCTTGTAAAGGCCGCTTCCTTCGTTAACTCCCTGTGCGATATCCTGGGACTGCTGGTCGATGGACGTGATCACCGAGCATGTCTGCCAGTCAAACCCCATGCTGGAGGAATTGTACCCGATATCCCGTATGGTCTCCCGAACCACGGTGGGGATGTCCACGTAGCAATCCGTGGTGATCTCGCCTGCAATGGCGGCAAGCCCGGTTGTGACCATGGTCTCGCAGGCGACCCGGCCGTTTTTGTCTTCGGCAAGGATCGCATCAAGCACTCCATCGGAGATGGCATCGGCCACTTTGTCCGGATGGCCTTCGGTTACGGATTCAGATGTAAACAGAAAACTTTGATTTTCTTCCATTGTTTGTTCACTCCTTGTTTTGGTTACATATTCAGTAAACAGTTTTAAACGGTTTGTGTACTTTTTCCATC
>CAYFVA010000348.1:0-2449 GCA_964346265.1 uncultured Desulfobacterales bacterium | reverse complement strand
CGACATCTGGATCCACGCGGCATCCGCAGGGGAAGCCTATCTTGCGGTTCATATCGTCAAGGCGATCGAACCGCAACAGCCGACCCGGGTGCTTTTAACCACCACCACTTCCCAGGGAATGGACATTCTTTCCAGCGCATTCAAGGATTCATTCCCGCCGCCGGGACTGTCGGTACAGCTCGAATGGGTCCCCTTTGACATGCCGGATATTATCGAAAAAGCGGTCGAAGCAATTGATCCTGCCCTCATGGTACTGGTGGAGACCGAACTGTGGCCGGCCATGCTGTATTACCTGAAACAGAAACGCTCCCTGATTTTCATCATCAACGGGCGGCTGTCGAAAAACAGTTTCAAACGGTACCGGCGGACCAGAGCTTTGTGGAAAAATCTTTCACCGGACAGGATATATGCCACCTCCCCTCTTGACCGGGACAGGTTTCAAAGCCTTTTTCCAACTGCTCCCGTAGAATTCATGTCCAACATCAAGTTTGATGACCTGCCTGTGGAAGCCGAAACCGGACAAGGAATAGAGCATCTTCCCAGGTCCGGCTTACACTTTCTGGTATTGGCATCCGTGAGAAAAGAGGAAGAAGGGGAGATGGAAAAGCTATTGAAACATATCCTTCCGGAACTTTCCGGCTGTGTTATCGGACTATTTCCCCGGCACATGCACCGGATCCCCGCATGGGAAAAGCGCCTGGCCCGCCTGCAGGTAAATTGGACTCTGAAATCCCGTATTTCCGCTCCGCCCGACCCCGGAACGGTAATCCTGTGGGACACCTTCGGCGAACTCAAAAAAGCGTATGCACATGCGGATGTCGCACTGGTGGGCGGAAGCTTCAAACCCCTGGGCGGCCAGAACTTTATCGAACCCGCAATAAACGGGGTTGCCACGGTCACGGGGCCCCATCTGGACAATTTCAAATGGGTGGGCCGGGAGATATTCGAAAAAAACATTGTATTCAGGGCGGAAAGCTGGAAGGAGGCGGCGGACCGCATCCTCCATGAAGTAAAACACCCGGTGGACCGGAACGGGAAAAGGGAATCCGCTGTCCGCTATGTCCTGCACCATCAGGGAGGAACCCGGAAGTCCGCGGATGAAATCGTACGCCACCTTTCCATAAAAAGACGGTAAGGCCCTCGTTAAAAAACCACCCCGTCCAGTTCATGTTTCAGATCCCGGTTCATGAGTCTCTTTATGGTCTGGTTGACATCGAGGTCCTCGAACAGCACAGAGTACACTTCGTTGCATATGGGCAGATCGACTCCCAGCTTCCTGGAAAGATTGTAAACGGATTTGGTGGTCTTAACTCCTTCGGCCACCATCCGCATTTCGGAAATAATATCCTCGATCTTCTGGCCTTTGCCGATCTTCTTGCCCACGGTGTAGTTCCGGCTCAGCTCTCCGGTACAGGTAAGCATCAAATCTCCTACCCCGGCAAGGCCGGCAAGGGTCAACGGATCAGCCCCCAGCTTGGTCCCCAGCCGTTTCATTTCGGCAAGCCCCCGGGTGATAAGGGCCGCCCTTGCATTGTACCCGAGCGCCATTCCGTCACATATGCCCGCTGCAATGGCGATCACGTTTTTCACCGCCCCTCCGATTTCAACCCCTGCGGTATCGGTGTTGACATAGACCCTGAAGGTAGGGCCGGAAAAAATTTTCTGCACGCGCTCCGCCGTTTTCAAATCCGAGGATGCAGCCGCCACGACTGTAGGCACTTGATCCGCCACCTCCTTGGCAAAGCTCGGCCCGGAAAGAACTGCAAAATTTTTCCCGTCCATGAAGTCAAACTTTTCTTTCAGGATGTCCGTCATGGTCAGATGGGTTTTGTTCTCGATCCCTTTTGAGGCGGAAACGACAATGCTTTGAGAAGAGACAAACCGCTTCATGTTTTGTGCCACTTCCCTCATGCAGTGGGACGGCACCACCACAAGGATCAGATCTTTTCCGCTCACCACCCTTTCAAGATCATTGGACGGATGGATGTTTTCCGGCAGTGTAAAGCCTTGAAGAAAGTATTTGTTCTCTCGCGTTTGTTCGATCTGCTCTTTGACTTCCTGTTCAAAAGCCCACAGATCGATTGCAAATCCTTTTTCGGCAAGATGTTTGGCAAGCGCCGTGCCCCAGCTGCCCGCTCCGACAACGCCGATTCTGATATCCGTTATATCACTCATATTTTCCTTATAACCCCCAAGCCATAATCATAAAAAGAAGTCCGGATCCGCTAAGGCCCTCGGAAATAAATAATTTCTCCATAGGACGTAGGATTTTGGTCTGTATTCAAGGCGCGCCGGTGGGAGCATATTGGAATATGTGCCCATCGGCGCAACGCAGAAGACGGACCAAAGGACAAGTCGGATGGTGGAATTATTTGTTTCCGAGGGCCTAAACCCGACTCAGTAAAAATCTTTGAACTATACACAAAAACGAACAAGTTATCAATCATTT
>CAYFVA010000347.1:0-2450 GCA_964346265.1 uncultured Desulfobacterales bacterium | reverse complement strand
CCGTGGAAACAGGTCAGGGGATGGCTGGAAAAAGGAGAGGTCGATGCCCTGCCGCTGGTGGGCCGAACCCCGGAACGCGAACCCCTTTTTGATTTCACCTTTCCGTACATGACGCTGCACGGGGCAATCGTGGTACGCGAAGGCACCACCGGCATCCGGGACCTGGAAGATCTCAAGGGCAAAAAAGTCGTCGTAATGAAAGGAGACAATGCAGAAGAATTCCTTTTGCGGGAAGACCGCGGGATCGATGTGCGATCCGAGGCCACCTTCAAAAAAGCACTTGAGAATCTGTCACAGGGCATGTATGACGCAGTCTTTATCCAGCGGCTGGTGGCGATCCGCCTCATTCAAGAGCACTCCATCGAAGGTCTCAGGGTCATCGAAAAACCGGTGGAAGAATTTCAACAGGACTGGTCTTTCGCTGTAAAGGAGGGAGACCGGGAGACCCTGGCCCTTTTGAACGAGGGTCTTTCCCTGGTGATGGCCGACGGTACCTTCCGGCACCTCCACGCCAAGTGGTTCGCCGCCCTGGAACTTCCCCAAAACAGACACATTATCATAGGAGGCGACAGGAATTATCCGCCGTACGAATACCTGGACGAAAACGGCCGGCCGGCCGGATTCAACGTGGCCATCACCCGGGCGATCGCCAGGGAGCTGGATCTTGACATCAAAATCCGGCTCGGCCCCTGGGCCGAGATTCGAAACGAGCTTGCCGAAGGGAAGATAGACGCGGTCCAGGGAATGCTCTACTCCGCCGAACGGGACCTCACCTTTGATTTCACACAGGCATATTCGGTGAACCATTATGTGGCCGTGACCCGGAAAGGAGAAGGTCCCGCCCCGGTTTCAGCCGAGGAGCTTGCAGGAAAACGGATTGTGGTGCAGAAAGGCGATATCATGCATGATTTCGTATTGAAAAACGGACCGGATAAGAACACAACCGCTGTCCCCTCCCAGGAACGCGCACTGCGGGAACTGGCCCAGGGCAAACATGACTGCGCTCTGACCGCCCGGCTCACTGCCCTGTACTGGATCGACCGGCATGGGTGGGAGAATCTGGAAATCGCCCGTGATCCGCTTCTGTCACCGGGATACGGCTATGCCGTACCAAACAACCGGAAAGCCTTGTTAGCGGAGCTGAGCGAAGGACTCAAAATGATTGAAAAAACCGGAGAATATCAGCGGATATATGAAAAGTGGCTCGGGGTTTACAAAGAGAAGGACTTTGGTATGGCAGAGTTTCTCAAGTTTGCCGCCGTCATTATCCTTCCTTTGCTTTTGCTTGCCTTGGGATTTCTCGTCTGGTCCTGGTCGCTTCGAAGACAGGTGAGAGAGCGCACCGAAGAATTGAGAAAAAGCGAAAATTTGCTTCAGCGGGTATTTGAAATTCTGCCCATCGGTCTCTGGGTTACCGACAAAAACGGCAACCTGATCCGGGGCAACCCGGCCGGGATCCGGATCCGGGGCGGAGAACCTCTTGTGGGACCGGAAAACTACGATGTATTCAAAGCCCGGCGCCTGCCCTCGGGAAAAGAGGTGGAACCCGGCGACCGGGCCCTGGACCATACCCTGAGAGACGGCGTCACCATTACGGATGAGCTGCTTGAAATCGATACTCCGGACGGATCAACCAAAACCATCCTCAATTATACGGCACCGGTCCTGGACGACAAAGGGGAAGTCGAGGCCGCTGTGATCGCAAACCTGGATGTGACCGATCTGATACAGGCGGAACAGGCCCTGTCCGCCTCGGAAATCCGGCACCGGACGCTGATCGACACCATTCCGGACCTGATCTGGCTGAAAGACCAAAACGGCGTGTATTTGAGCTGCAATCCCACGTTTGAACGGTTTTTCGGTGCCGAAGAGTCCGAGATCAAGGGAAAAACAGACTATGATTTTGTGGACAAAGAGCTTGCCGATTTTTTCCGCGGACATGACAAAAGTGCCATGAAAGCAGTAGAACCCGTTACAAACGAAGAATCCCTTACGTTTGCCGAAGACGGATTCCAGGGCGTGTTTGAAACCATAAAAACGCCGGTGCATGATACCGACGGCAACCTGATCGGTGTGCTCGGTATCGCCCGGGACATCACGGATCGGAAAAATGCGGAAAATGAACAAATCGAAATGGAGAGAAAACTCGCCCGCACACAGAAGATGGAGACCATTGGAACGCTTGCCGGAGGAATCGCCCATGATTTCAACAATATCCTCACATCGATCATGGGGTACACGCAACTTTGTATGAACGAAGTCGAAAAAAACACGGACATGTATGAAGATCTTTCCCAGATCATGAAAGCGGGGCATCGCGCCGCAGAGCTGGTGAAACAGATTCTGTCCATCAGCCGAAAAGATGAACAGGAAATCGTCCCTGTCCAGCTGACACCATTGATCAAGGAAGCGTTGAAAATGCTTCGCTCCACCCTTCCGACCTCCATCGT
>CAYFVA010000346.1:0-2453 GCA_964346265.1 uncultured Desulfobacterales bacterium | reverse complement strand
GCGGTCAACCAGATGAAACGGAAAAATTACGGCACCGGCCTGATCACCATGTGCATCGGCGGCGGCATGGGGATGGCCATGGTGATCGAGCGGTAAACACCGCCCCGTATTTCCGCTTTACTTGATCCGGGTAAAATGGTAATAATGTCGGGGATTCAGGTTTTGACTTTGACGGCAACTCAATAAAATCAGCTGAGGTTTTGTATGGATATTGCAAGAAAACTTGGTATTTTAATTTATATGGCGGTTCCGGCCATTGTGGGCGGGGGGATCGTATATCATTTTTTTGGAAGTTACACCCAGGTAGTTGTATTTGAAATCCTTCTGGTGGTTGCGGCATTCGGTCTGATCAGAAGGTAATGAACAAAAGCGGTCTTTCCTGGTTTATCCGGGGATGCAGCCGGCCTCTTTGCATGTTTTGCGAGCTTTTTGGGCTGCCTGGGAATTGTGTCAACGACACGTCAGTGTTGCCATCGCTGCCGGTGGGTGCCGGGGGAAAGCCTCCGGTTTGAAACCATCAATAGAAACCTGCTTGAGAAATCAACGGACACGGCAGGAGCTGTAACGGCTTCCGGCCTTTCCGGCGGTCTGGTCCAAAAGACGGTACACCGGATCGCGTGTGTATTTCTCGGACGGAATCCCCTGTTTCTCCGGTTTGTGATCAGGGGGAGGGTCTTTCTTCCCGATTCGGGAGCCGGCCCGGTTGGTATTCTTGTATCCGGGTTTGTTCTGCCTGAAAACGGATCACCACCGGTATATTGATGCCGGAGGACGTCATGGGGCCGGCGGGTCCGTCCATGCCGGCCGGCAGCGATTCAGACATTTGCGTGTTTTTATACTCAAGACCCTGACGCCCCAATGCAAAGCCGCCGGGTTTGCGGATGGCCGGGGCCTTTGGCAGATTTCGGGTGGTCATGGAACCTGAAAAATAGTAACAGTCGGATTAACTGTTTTGGAGTCGAATATTCAATGATAAGCACAGAAGATCATTTCACAAGCATCGAGAAGGAGATGAAGCAATCCTATCTCGAGTATGCCATGAGCGTCATTATCGGAAGGGCCCTTCCCGACGTCCGGGACGGATTGAAACCGGTTCACAGAAGAGTGCTCTATGCCATGAAGCAGCTTCGAAACGACTGGAACAAGCCGTACAAAAAGTCCGCCAGGATCGTTGGTGACGTGATCGGTAAGTATCATCCCCACGGGGATTCAGCGGTGTATGATACCATCGTCCGTATGGCCCAGGATTTTTCATTGCGGTACACGCTTGTGGACGGTCAGGGAAACTTCGGGTCCATTGACGGGGACTCGCCGGCCGCCATGAGGTACACGGAAATCCGGATGAGGAAACTGGCCCACCGGATGCTCCTGGATATTGAAAAAGAGACCGTGGATTTTATCCCCAACTATGATGAAACCATTGAAGAACCGGTGGTGCTGCCCTCCAGGTTTCCCGCCCTTCTGGTGAACGGGACGTCCGGCATCGCCGTGGGAATGACCACGAATATTCCGCCGCACAATCTCAACGAGGTGGCTGACGGAATGAGCGCCCTGATCGATAATCCGGACATGGAAATCGATGAGCTGATCAATTATATCCCCGGACCGGATTTCCCTTCATACGGCCTGATTTCCGGCACCCGGGGGATTTATGAGGCATACCATACCGGCCGCGGGATCATCACCATGCGGGCGACCATGGAGGTGGAGGAGAACAGCAAGACCAAACAGGAAACCATTGTGGTCACCGAACTTCCCTACCAGGTGAACAAGGCCAAGCTGGTGGAAAAAATCGCCACCCTTGTCAAGGAGCGGGTGGTCGAGGGGATTGCCTATGTCCGTGACGAGTCGGACCGTCACGGCATGCGGATCGCCATTGCCCTCAAAAAGGGGCAGATCCCGGATGTGACCATGAACCAGCTGTACAAACATACGAACCTGCAGGCCAGTTTCGGAATCATCTTTCTTGCCGTGGTGAACAACCGGCCGGAACTTTTGAATCTCAAAGAGATTCTGGAGCATTTTATTGAGCACCGGAAAGATGTGATCATCAAACGGACCCGGTATGATTTGAGAAAGGCGGAAGAGCGGGCCCATATACTGGAAGGCTTGAAAATCGCCCTGGACAACCTGGACGAGGTGGTCAGTCTGATCCGGGGCTCCGCATCTCCGGATGAGGCAAAACAGGGGCTTGTTAATCGGTTCTCTCTCACCGGCCGCCAGGCCCAGGCCATTCTGGACATGCGGCTGCAGAGGCTCACAGCACTCGAACAGGAGAAAATCGACCAGGAATACAATGAGCTTCTCAAGGATATTGCCTGGTACAAAGAGATCCTCTCCAGCGACCGCGTGGTCCGGGGCATCATCAAGGAAGAGCTGGAAGAACTGAAAGAGGAGTTCGGAGACGACAGGAGAACCCGGATTGTCGAGGCGGCCGAAGAAATCAATATCGA
>CAYFVA010000345.1:0-2457 GCA_964346265.1 uncultured Desulfobacterales bacterium | reverse complement strand
ATATTTATAATCCAAACATACAATCACGTTATTGTCAAATTATCTGCGTTAGAAGGGACGGAAAAAGACTGCCTGAACCTTGCCATTGGTGAAGCCCACAGGCGCTATACACGGATGATCCGGCTTCCATCATGACCCTGGCCAACCTGGTCCGGCTGCCGCTTATTTTCTTTTCCGGCGTGTTTCTGCCGATCCGGCAGATGCCCGAATGGGGACAGGTCCTGTCCTATTTTTCACCGCTTACCTATACCACCGAAACAATTCGTTTCGCCCTGGGCCAGGACACCTCAATGCACCCGGGCGCGGCCCTGGCCATGATCGTTGTGTTCCTCCTGGTATTCTGGACGATCAGCCTCGCGCTGCACAAGCGCAATATCGCCAGGCGGCTGTCGGCATAAACAGTTCATGAATAAATGACCGTCCGAATCGGGTCATTAAAATTTGTCTCCGGCTATGGTCTGCTTCCCGACCTATTCTAGCCGGAAGGTCACAGGAACTTTCACATCCATGGCCGTGGGTTCGCCGTTGATCCGGCCCGGCTCGAACTTCCAGTCTTTGACGGTTTCAAGGGCCCGGCGGTCAAGGCTTTTGTATCCGCTGGAGCGATCCACTTCAAGTTCGATGGGGTTTCCTTTTTCAGACACCTGTACCAGAAGGGTTACGGTGCCTTCAAAACCTCTTCTTCTGGCGCTTGCCGGGTACCGGGGCAGGGGATTGGACTTGTACAGGGGAGTTGCCCTGTGAATCCGCTTTTGTCCGGCGGAGTCCATTGATTCGGCGGAATCGGTCCGGGTGGTCTCTTTTGTGTCCTTTCTCCACTCCTCTGTAGCCTGACCAGTGTCCTTCGGCGCCGTCATTTGTTCTGCAACAGGTTCGGCAGTATCAGGAGGGTGTTTCGCCTCAGACAAATCCGGAAGCGGTTTGATTTTGGCAGGCCGGAGGGTTTCGGACGAGGGTGAGGGAATGTCAAGAGAGTCGGGGGAGAGGGTTTCCTCTTCAGAAGGTGCCGGCGGTTTCTTTTCAGAGGGTTCGGGTGCCGGTACCGGTTCTGCAGCCGAAGCGTCACTGATTTCAGGCTTCGGAATATCCATCGTATGAGGAACCGTACTGTTCGATCTGTCAGGCTTTGGCAGCGGTCTCGTTTTTTCAGCCATTTGAGGGGAAGGAGCGGGAGGCTGTCCTGTGGAAAGGGTGACCGTCACCGAACCCGGGGTTGAATTTGCCGTTTTTCTGTCCGTGTGTATGATGAATTCGCTCCCGAGAAAAAACAGGCCTGCATGGATGCACAAAGCGGTCAGAAAGGCTGCGGCGAATCGTTTCGACCGGTTCATTCCTTCCCCTGGAAGTCTTTCAGCCGGGCCTGCAGGGATATCCGGGTGTGGCCGGCAAGCTTGATTTCATCGAGCACATTGAACAGCACCTGGTAGGAGAGATTCTCCCGGGCGAACAGCAAAACCCCGGAACGGCCGGCCTCTTCCGGCATATTTTCCAGGTATCCGGCAAGGTCCTCCATGGCGACCTGCTCATGGTTCACAAAAATTTGATCCCTGTCTTTTACGGTCACCGACAGCACGGTTTCCGTTTCCGCTTCAGCCGTTCCGGATTCGGGCAGGGTCACAGGCATGCCGTGGTGGACCGACATGGAGAGCATGGAGTAGATGAATACCACCAGGACCAGGAACACGATATCGATCAGGGGAAGCATTTCAATCCGGGCGCTTTTTTTATGGGAAAGTTCCACCTTCATTTGCCGCATTCCTTTTCACACCGCTTGATCTCGTCCCGGATCTCGAAGCTGGTGGTGTACTTTTCAATGATCTGTGCGGCCCGTTCGATACGCGAGTTGAAGTAATTGTAGGGAAACACCGTTATGATGGCGATGGTAAGGCCGGAAGCCGTCGTGATCAAGGCTTTTGCGATTCCGCCGGTAACCGCCTGCGGATGCTCGATGCCGCCGACCCCGAGCATGTCAAAGGACTCGATGATTCCGGAGACGGTGCCGAGGATGCCCAGAAGCGGCGCCACCGTGATGATGGTGTCCAGAATGCCCATGTACCGTTTCATGCGCATGAATTCGTCCGCCACCGCAAGCTCCATGGCTTTCACAGGGTCATAGTTCCGGTGGAGAATTCCGCTCAAAAGAATGCGTACCACATAGCTTTTGGAACCTTGGGCCGCTTTTTTGACTCCTTCAAAGTCCTCTTTTTCCGTGAGTTCGAATATCCTCTCGACCACCTTCCGGTTGGTTTCCATGCCTGCGGAAAACCAGAAAATGATCCGCTCGATGATCACGGTCAAAGACACGATGGAACAAAGCAAGAGCGGGTACATGAGGAGCCCGCCGCTTTCAAAAAGATTCGTCATAATGGTTTCTCTCCTCTTTTGCTGCATCAGATTCCCGGTTGGTCAGAAATACGCAGGGTTTTTGGGACACCGGATTTTTTGTTACCAGTACAT
>CAYFVA010000344.1:0-2472 GCA_964346265.1 uncultured Desulfobacterales bacterium | reverse complement strand
AGGATGAAGGGATTCAAGTTCAACGGCATACAGGCGGGTATCAAAAAACACGGGGGCAAGGACCTTGGCATTATTTTTTCCGAAAAACCGGCTTCAGCTGCGGCGGTGTTCACGAAGAACCGGGTGGCGGCCGCACCGGTGCTTCTCGGGAGAGACCGGCTCGGTCACGGCATATGCCAGGCGGTTCTCGTCAACAGCGGCAATGCAAACTGCTGCACGGGCAAGCAGGGTCTCCGGGACGCGGTGGATTCGGCACGACAGACCGCCGGCAGCCTGAACATCCCGGAAGAATTCACCCTGGTCTCCTCCACCGGCGTGATCGGTTCTCCCATGCCCATGAACAGAATTGAAAGCGCTCTTCCCGGTCTTGTCGACACCATGGGGCCGGATAAAGTGAGGGACTTTGCCGAATCGATCCTCACCACGGACAAGCAGGTGAAAATCGAAAACCGGCAGGGAGAAATCGCCGGAAAAGAGTTCAGCATTACCGGGATCGCCAAGGGATCGGGCATGATCAAACCGGACATGGCCACCATGCTTGCTTTTGTGGTCACCGATCTGAACATCTCCTCGGAAAGCCTGGACACGGTGCTGGAAAAATCCTGCGTACGCTCCTTCAACCGGATTTCCGTGGACGGGGACACCAGCACCAACGACACGGTGCTCTGTATGGCCAACGGTATGTCCGATGCAGTGATTGAAACCGACATGGACCTGATAGTGTTTCAGACCGTATTTGATGATGTGCTGTTTGAACTTGCCAAAAAAATTGTCCGGGACGGGGAAGGCGCCAACAAACTGGCCCGGATCACGGTCCGGGGAGCCGAAACCCCGGAGGATGCGTTCCTGGCGGCGGAAACCATTGCCACGTCCAACCTTGTGAAAACCGCGCTTACCGGGGAAGACCCCAACTGGGGACGCATACTGGCGGCCGCAGGGCGATCCGGCGCCCGGGTGGTTCCGGAAAAAATCGACCTAGAAATCGGACAGGTGCTTCTTCTGGAGAAAGGGGAATGGACCGGGAAGGCGGCGGAGACAGAAGCCGCTTCGGTCATGCGCACCAGCGAGTTCGAGATCACCCTGGATCTTCACCTTGGAGAATGTGAAGACTTTTTTCTTTTTTGCGATCTGACCCGGGAATACGTGGACATCAATGCCGATTACCGCACCTGAAGGCACTTTTTGGCCAGGGCTTGACAAAGAAATGAATCGGCGGTATATTTGGACCAAAACTGGATATCAACATATCTTGATAAAATAATATGGAAACCATTGTAAAAATATTCAAAGCCCTGTCCGACCAGACCCGGCTGAGGATCTTCAACATCCTGGCCAATCATGAACTGAATGTCAATGAAATAGTCCAGGTTTTGCAGATGGGACAGTCCAGAATTTCAAGGCATCTGAAAATCCTCTCCGACTGCGGGCTGGTCAGAAGCCGCAGGGACGGCAGTTTTGTCTACTACCAGTCCGAACAGGACGAAACCCGGCAGATCCTTATGAAATTCATCCGGAATGCGCTGCCGGAGACGGAAGAACTGGAGATGGATTTTGCCCGGTCCGCCACCATTGTCGGGGAAAGAAAACAGAAAACCCGGTCCTTTTTCAACAAAATGGCAGAAAACTGGGACGCTCTTAAACGGGATATTTTCGGGGATTTCGATCTCAACCGGACGCTGCTGGAAAAAAGCGTCCCCGCCGGCACTGCAGTGGACCTGGGATGCGGAACCGGTGAGCTCATGGAGCTTCTCAGCGGCATATCCGACCAGGTTATCGGGGTGGACAGCTCCACCAAAATGCTGGACCAGGCCCGGACAAGACTGAAAGATCTCAATGCCCGGCTGGACTTCAGGCTCGGCGAGATCGAGCATATTCCCCTCAAGGACTCTGAGGCGGATCTTGCGTTCATCAACATGGTGCTCAACCACATTGCCGTGCCTGCCAACGTGATCCGGGAGACCCGGCGAATCCTGAAACCGGGCGGGCTTTTCATTCTGGCCGATCTTTCCAAGCACAACTTTGAAAACATCAAATCCCGGTTCGGTTCCCACTGGATGGGATTTGAAAAGGAAGAGATTGAAAAGTGGCTCACCGAAGCGGGGTTCACTCTGAAAGAGGTCACGGATTATCCGGTTGAGCTGGATCTTGAGATCAATGTGTTCACGGCTGTAAAACCGACTCCCTGACCCGGACGACCCCGTCGACGATCACGTCGGTCACATCCGACCCCCTGGCCGTGTACACAAGCATGGAGAACGGATTATAGGCCGGCACCAGGTGAGGCCGTTCCGTATCCACAAGGATAATGTCCGCCCGTTTCCCCTCTTCCAGTGATCCTGTGATATCATCGATTCCGAGTGCTTTCGCCCCTTCTATAGTCGCCATTTTCACCATGGTTTCCGCATTTGCCGCGCACGGGTCCAGGTTCGCACACTTGTGGAGTTTGGCTGCCGTATCCATCTCCTCCAGAAG
>CAYFVA010000343.1:0-2476 GCA_964346265.1 uncultured Desulfobacterales bacterium | reverse complement strand
GCCGATTGTCACGTTGTGTGCAATGTGGACCAGATTGTCCGTTTTTACACCGGCTTGTATGTGAGTGCAGCCGAAAGTGCCCCGGTCAATTGTGTTACACGCCCCGATTTCCACATGGTCGTCAATCCGGACATACCCTGCATGGGGAATTTTTGCATGATCTTTTTCATGCCGGGTAAAACCGAACCCGTCACTTCCGATAACCGTGCCCGGATGAATGACCACGTTTGCACCGATCATGGACCTTTCCATTATGGTGACATTGGGTTTTATAACGCTTTCCTTGCCGATGGCTGCATTATCTCCGATGAAACCATTCGGCATAATGACCGCCCGGTCTCCGATCGAAACGTTGTCACCGATCACGACATTGTGCCCGATAAACACATCCGTTCCGAGTGACGCATTCTCCCCGACCCGGGCGGATTCCGACACAAGGCCGGGATACTGCTTTTCCGGATAAAACAGTCGTAGAATACGGAAAAAATGATATTTCGGGTCTTTCACTTTCAACATAACCGGCAGATCCGTTTTACCGGGCTGCGGCGAAAAATCCTGCGGAACTATCACAGCACCCGCACCTGTTGAATCAAGCTTTTTTAAAAACCGTGCATCACAGGCAAACGTGAGACAATCGGCCGACGCCGTATCAAAACCTGCAGCATCCGTAATCTCAAGGGTTTCATCCCCTGATACTGCTGCGTTGATAATCCGGGCGATCTCTTCTACGGTCAGACGCATCAAAGAATAATCCTACTGTCCCAGCTCGGAAATGTTTTCATTATACTTTGTAATCACCTCGTCCGTGATGTCGATGGAATCCGAATAGTACAGAACCCCTGCGGTGTTTTTTTCCATGATCAAAAGATACTCTTTATTCTTGCCGATTTTCTGGGCCAGGTCAAACACCTCTTTTTTCATGTTGTTGATGACTTCCTGCCTCATTTTTTGAAAATCTTTTTTATACTGCTCATTTTTCTGTTTAAAATCATTGATCTTGATCCGGATTTCCCGTTGTTTCTGCTCCCTTTTTTCCTTACTCATGACCAGGGACTCTTTTTCCAGCTTTTCCCTCAGCCCCTCGATTTTATTCTGCATCTCCTTGAGATTCTCCTCAAGCTCCTGGCCCCTTTTGTTGATTTTCTGCCGGGCGAATTTGCCTGCGCTGGATTCCTTGAGAATTTCCTGGAAATCAACCAGGCCTATTTTGGATGTATCCGCTGCAAATCCGGAAGCGGATGCCATGCCCACAAAAAAAACAGTGGCGAATAGTAAAGCAAACATATGTCTCATTGTATCCTCCTCGAAAATTGGTAAAAGTTTGAATTTAAAAAAAGGCTCCCACGGTAAACTGCCACCTGCCGGCACCGCTGGGTTCCACATCATGGCCTTCAATGACACGGCCGTATTCGATCCGTATCGGGCCCACCGGGGATTTCCATCTCAAACCGCCTCCGAAGCTTGAGAAGTTCTCCCCCAGGTCGATATCTTCATCATCGGCATACACATCCCCCTGATCATAGAACACAACTCCGAAAAGACCGAGGTCTTCAGCCAGCGGAAACGTAAGTTCCGCATTGAACTGAATATACTGCTCTCCTCCCCGTTCTTCGGTCGCCCCTTCGGGGGTGGCATCGATATCTCCGGAATCAAATCCTCTGAGGGAATTGATTCCGCCGAGATAAAACCGTTCGTAATCAATATCGGTATCGTTGTCCGTCTGATCGTCCAGATATCCGCCCTCTGCATGCAGCACACCGGTAAATTTCCAGAAAAGGGGAAAATACCATCCGGTTTCTGCATAATATTTCACAAAATCGATTTCTCCGCCGAGCGGCCCGCCTGCATATTCCACGGAGAGTTTGTGGAAAGATCCTTCGGTGGGCACGAACACCCGGTCCCTGGAATCCCGGCTGATAAACGGCATTACGCTGCTGGTGACATAGGTGCCCGCATCTACGGTGGTAAAATCTTCATCCACATTTGAAATTTCAAAATCCTCGTATTCGTATTTCATACCCATTCGGGTATAGTCGAACACGGGATAGCTCAATTTCACCGCTCCGCCTTGTGAATCCTTGTCATAATAATCATACTCCCTCTCCCAGTTGTACAGGTCGATCCCCGCTTTTAACGGAATATCGAAAAGCCAGGGTTCGGTAAAACTCAGCATGTACTTGCTGGACTCATCTGACACTTCCGCCTTGACTTGCGCCACCTGCCCTCTTCCGAAGAGATTTTTCTCTTTTACGGAAATCAGGCCGAAAAGCTCTGTATCACTGCTGTATCCTCCGCCGAAGGTAAAAGCGCCTGTGGATTTTTCCTTCACTTCCACGTTGAGGTTCATGGTGTTTTCTTTGCTTCCCTTGACCGGCTCCAGATTCACCTTTTCAAAATAATCCAGGCGTTTGAGGTTCCGCATGCTCCGCTGGATGTCCTTTTTGCTGTAAAGTCCTTTTTCATAAACCTTCAGCTG
>CAYFVA010000342.1:0-2498 GCA_964346265.1 uncultured Desulfobacterales bacterium | reverse complement strand
AAAATTTATTCCAACAGTCTGGTTTCCAGGGATGCTCCGGTTTCAGGTCCGGATACGATATATGTCAAGCGGTCCAGCCAGAGCGTGAGTGAGGAAACGGTACGGGCTGCATTCATGAAATACGCCGCATCAGAAACCAGGGCGGAAGATTTCAAGTTGAGAAATTTTCATGTGCGTGGATTTGAAGCGTATCCCGGCGGCGAGCTTCGGATCGTTTTTGATCAAAGCCGTCGGTTTGAACCGGGCGGCCGGTTTTCCACCCGGGCCGGGGTCCATGTCAATGGAAAAGAGGTGGACACCCTTCTTTTGAAAGGCTGGATCGATGTGTATGAAACGCTTGTATGCGCAAAGGCTCCTGTCAAGAGAAAGACGGTGATACAGCCGGAAGATCTGGAGGTAAAGCGGGTGAATACATCCGGAATGCGCGGAAGTTATGCGGATTCAGTGGAAAAGGTGGCCGGCATGATATCTAAAAGCCGTATCAATGACGGGGATTTTATCCGGCTGGACCGGCTGGAAAATCCACCGCTTGTAAAACGGGGGGAAGTGGTCAAGCTGATCGCATCAAAAGGAAACCTCAGGATCGTGACATCCGGGATTTCCAAGGAAGACGGAAGTTCCGACGCCTCGATCCGGGTGGAAAACCTGAGATCGGGCCGGATTGTGAGGGGGATCGTGAAAGGCAGGTCCCGGGTCGAGGTCGTGCAATAGGAGGAATCATGAAAAGGTATGCAAATATATTGACCGGTTTGCTTGTAACGGCTGCCGTATTGGTCTCCGGTCCGGGATGTGCGCTCCTCGAGTCTGACAGCCGGGCTGTGAAACCGGAATCCGTTCCCGAGGGGCTGTCCGAAAAACCCGCCATCCGACCGGAATACTCTTCCATGCGGCCCAATGAAGGATCGCTATTTTCCGCACAGAGCCGGTTTTTCTTTGAAGACACCAAAGCCGGCCGCGTCGGAGACACCGTGATCGTGGATATCGTGGAAAACAGTTCTTCCAACATGGAGGTGAACACGGAAAGCGGCAGATCAACCGAAATGAATGCCGGTGTGGGCAGGCTTTTCGGACAGGTGACCGCTTTCGGGGCGACCGATGCGGGGAAACTGATCGGGACCAATTTTGAAAATTCCTTCCAGGGTGAGGCGGAAAGCGACAGAAGCGGACAGGTGACCGCCTCCATCGCCGCCAGAATCACGGAAATTCTGCCCAACGGAAATTTGAGCCTGTACGGAAGAAGAGCCATGAAAGTGGACAACGAAACCCAGTACATTATCATCTCCGGCGTGGCAAGACCCGGGGACATCAGTTCCGACAACAGGGTGGAGTCCGTGTCTCTCGCCGACTCGAGGATCGAGTATTACGGAAAAGGCGCTCTTGCGGACAAGCAGAAACCCGGCTGGGGAAACCGGATTATCGACAACCTGTGGCCGTTTTAAAAGAGAGGACAGGGGCATGGTGAGAAAGGTACTGAAAAAATCGATATGTCCGGTGCTGGTGTTGAGCCTTCTGGCGCTGATGCTCCCGGTATGGCAAAGCTCGGCCGATGCCGCGCGGATCAAGGATATCGCAGCCATCAAGGGGATACGGAAGAACCAGCTGACCGGGTACGGGCTCGTGATCGGACTGGACGGTACGGGAGACAGTGCCAACACCGGTTTTACAAACCAGGCCCTTGCCAATATGATGGAGCGCATGAACATCCGGGTCAACGAAAACCAGCTCCAGGTGGAGAACGTGGCCGCAGTGATGGTAACCGCCAACATCCCGCCGTTCGCACGGATTGGTGACAGTATCGATATCGTGGCATCTTCCCTGGGAGATGCGGAAAGTATTGCCGGAGGAACCCTTCTGCTTACCCCGTTGAGAGGGGTGGACGGAAAAGTCTATGCCATCGCCCAGGGGTCGGTAACCATCGGCGGGGGAGACGAAGGGCACCAGCAGGTGGCAAGGATCGCCAACGGGGCCACCGTGGAAAGAGAGATCCCGTTCCGGCTGGACGGGAAAAAGAAACTGGTGCTGTCACTGTACAAACCGGATTTTACCACCGCCAGAAGGATTACGGAGACCATCAATGCCTCCCTCGGAGAAGGAATCGCAAAAACCATTGATTCCAGCGCGATTCAGCTGACCGTGCCGGAAGATATGCAGAAAGACGGGGTGGCGGAATTCATTGCAGACATTGAAACCCTTTCCGTGATACCGGATTCCACCGCCAAGGTGGTGATCAACGAGCGGACCGGTACGGTTGTGATCGGGGATGACGTGACCATATCCCCTGTGGCCGTGGCCCACGGCAACCTGTCCGTTGTCATCAACCAGGGCCAGCCGGATGAGCAGGAGAACCAGGTCATGGAACTTGAAGGCAATGCCACCATCGGCGAGCTGGTGAACGGACTCAATTCCATTGGCGCAGCCCCGCAGGACCTTGTGATGATCCTGCAGAGCATAAAAGCCGCAGGCGCGCTCCAGGCCGAACTTGAAATCATATGATGGAA
>CAYFVA010000341.1:0-2508 GCA_964346265.1 uncultured Desulfobacterales bacterium | reverse complement strand
TCCAAGATGAAGCAGTACGGTATATCAGATCCGCCTGCGTAACAACAAGGGGATTTCAATCAAGTCTTAAAATCCCTGAAGGCGCCCCTGCCCTTTTTCAAGTTTTCCGGCAGAGAGGCGTTTTCATCCAGATCCAGGCAGATCAGGACGCCCTGTTTGTCTTCCCTGTACCGCAGCCCGCTTTCCGGGCATGTATAAATTCCCTCTTTGTCCGGGTTTTCAAGCCGATGGCCGTGTCTTGACATCCACCCCATCTGTCTGGCAGGGACGCCCATGCAGAACGCATAATCCGGCAGGTCATTGACCACCACGGCTCCGGCAGCCACAAACGCGTACCGCCCCAGTGTCACCCCGCAGATGATGGTGGCATTGGCCCCGATGGTCGCGCCTTTTCTGATCCGTGTCTGCTCGAAAAATTCTTTGCGGGTGATCTCGCACCTGGGATTGTTCACGTTCGTGAGTACGCATGACGGCCCGAGAAACACATCATCCTCGATCTCAACCCCCTCATAGACCGATACATTGTTCTGGATTTTCACATTGTTCCCGATCCTGACCCCCTTGCCCACGCAGACATTCTGCCCGAAGTTGCAGCCGCTGCCGATCCTTGCATCCGGCAGGACATGGGAAAAATGCCATATCTTCGTTCCCTTTCCGATTCGAGCGCCCTCGTCCACATAAGACGACTCATGCACAAAATACTCTTTGCCGTTCATACCCGTTCCTTTCCTTCAAAAACTGCTGCAGCAAATCCATCTGTTTCTCTCATGACAGATGTTCCGCGGTTTTGTCTGCGATAAAGAAGATCTCTTGCTCTGTCAGGTACGGATGCACAGGAATGCTCACAATTTTTCCGGACAGATCTTCGGCCATTGGAAAATCCCCTTGTGCATACCCGAGATCAGCAAAGGCCTGCTGGAGATGAAGGGGCTTTGGATAATAGATTGCCGTGGGAATCCCGCTTTTCTGAAGCTGTTTGATCAAAAGATCCCGGTTGTCCGTTGTCAGGGAAAACTGCGCCCATGCGCTGGAGTACCCGTCAGGGATTTTCTGAAGTCCGGCAAGCCCGGAAAGTCTCTCCTGGTACACCCTGGCCGCCCTGTCCCGTTTTTCCAGTTCCCCTGGAAATATCCCGAGCTTTTTCAAAAGAACAGCCGCCTGCAGGGTATCCATCCGCCCGTTGATACCGACCCGTACGTTGTTGTACTTGTCAATGCCCTCTCCATGCACCCGGATCGATTTCAACGTCTTGTAAAGGTTTTCATCCTTTGTAAAAACAGCCCCGCCGTCTCCGTAACATCCGAGCGGCTTGGCCGGAAAGAAGCTGGTGGCGGCCACGCTGCACAGACTGCATGCCTTTTGCCCGTCTATCTGTGCCCCGAAACTCTGGGCCGCGTCCTCGAGCACGGTCATGCCGTGATCCCGGGCGATTGTGTTGATCCGGCCGTACGCAGCCGGCAGACCGAATATGTCCACCGGCAGGATACATTTCAGTGTCAGGTGATTTTCTTTTTTCACTTGCAGAATTGCCTCTTCAAGCTTTTCAGGCGAAATATTGAAGGTTTCCGGATCAATATCCACAAAAACCGGCCGGGCACCGAGCAGCCGGATCACCTCCGCCGTGGCGATAAATGTAAACGGAGAGGTGAAAACCGCATCCCCCGGCCCGACCCCCATCGCCATCAACGGCATCAGAAGGGCATCCGTGCCGCTGGAACAGGCCACCGCATACGGCACCCCTGCAAAATCAGCCAGCTTCTCTTCAAGCTCAAACACTTCAGGCCCCATGATATACCTGCCGTGGGTCGTGACCTCTTTCATTGCTTTTTCAATCTCCGGTCCCACCACCTCTGCCTGGGCCTGTAAATCAACAAACGCGATATCTTTTTTCATTCTCGTTCTCTCCTATGGCATCCTTCAAAACAATTCCCTGCCTGCGTGTCATCTGATACCACAAAAACGAATTTTGGGAAAGCCATTATAAAACAACACATGCCAGGAAAAAACTTCCCGTCGGAATCCCTACATCCGGTGAAATCACAGGGAAAACCAACACCCCATTCCCGTCACGCCGCAGGCTACGGCAGATGTGCTTAAAGAATCAAACAGTACGGATTTCCTTCTTGGTTTCGGGATTGACTTTTCAGAACATTGTAATTACAATGTATGTATAAACTGCATAAGGAAAACATGAATGAGAGCACGTGTAATTAAAATCGGCAATTCCCAGGGCCTGCGTATCCCAAAGCCGGTACTTGATCAAACCGGCATCCGGGATGATGTTGAGATTGAAGTAAAAGGAGAACAGATCATCATTCGACCCGTTAAAAATGTGCGGGAAGGATGGGATTCCGCTTTCAGGGCTATGAGGGAAAATGGAGATGATGAGCCAATAATTGACACCAACCTTTCTCATCCATGGGATGAAGATGAATGGCAATGGTAGTAAAGCGTTTTGACGTTTATCTGGTTACTCTTGATCCTGCCATCGGTTCGGAAATTCAAAAG
>CAYFVA010000340.1:0-2514 GCA_964346265.1 uncultured Desulfobacterales bacterium | reverse complement strand
GTTTACGCAACTGCAGCCTGCCCGTTCTGTATGCGGGCGAAAGAGCTTCTGGAAAAAAAAGGAGCGGCCTTCACCACCCTCCGGGTGGACACAAACCCGGAATATATTGATGAAATGGTTCAAAAGAGCGGAGGCAGGACCACTGTGCCCCAGATTTTTATCGACGGCTACCATGTGGGCGGATTCGATGAACTCAAGGCCCTTGATGACAAAGGGGAACTGGATCCTTTGCTGGGCTGAACAGCTCCATGAACAATTGTGCCGCAAGCGTACCGTCAGGGCGAGGGAAATCAATACATCCACTGTATACGGTACAGCATGTGGGTCCGTATTCAAGTCGCACCGATTGAAGCATATCAAAATATGTGCCCATTGGTGCAACGCAGAAGACGGGTCAAAAGACAAGCCGGATTGTGACACTTATTATTTCCGACGGCCTCGGATTCACTTTACAAGGAATCGTTTTCTATCCCCTTGGATGAAACCTTTTGTGCATTTGTACAAGATAATCTTTTGAAATGTGCGTGTAAATCTGGGTGGTGGATATGTCTGAGTGTCCCAGCATGGTCTGGACCGATCGTAAATCCGCTCCTCCTTCCAGAAGATGGGTGGCAAAAGAATGGCGGAAAGTATGCGGGGTCACGTTTTTGGATATTTTGGCCGCAGCCGCGGTTTTTTTTACCATTTTCCAGAATCCCTGCCGGGTCATGGGCCTGCCCGCCCTTGCGATGAAAAGATACGGACTGGAAATTCCCTTTAAAAGGCGGGGCCTGCCCTGTTTCAGCCAGTGTTCCGTTCGAGAGCGTGCATGGCTTCCCAACGGAACGATCCGTTCTTTGGCCCCTTTGCCGAAAATCCGAACGAACCCGGCTGTAAGGTCGATGTTCTCCTTTTTCATTGAAACCAGTTCCGACACCCGCAAACCGGCGCCGTATATAATCTCCATCATGGCAAGATTCCGGATTCCCTGCCATGTGGATGTGTCCACCGCATGAAGGACGGATTCGACTTCCTCGACAGTCAGGATTTCCGGTAAGGCGAGCCCGGTTTTGGGAATCTCGATGGATTTGATCGGATCGGAGGCGATTCGGTTTTCCCGGAGCAGGAATTTGTAAAACCCCCTCAGGGTCACCAGGTGTCTTGCGATGGACCTGGAGGACAGCCCCCGTTTTTGAAGGTGTACAACCCAGTTGAGTATGGCGGCGGTATCCGCCTGATCGATTCTTTCGATTTCTTTTTCCGAGAGAAAATGCATGTATTCGGAAAGATCGGTTGCATACGCTTCTATGCTGCCCGCTGAAAGCCCCTTTTCAATCAGGAGAAAGTCGAGGTACTGCTGGACGATCGAATCCATCTCTTCGGACCCTTCCTTTTACTGAATCAGATAATCGTTGTAACCGGTCTGGTTGAGTACTTCCGCACCGTCTTCGGTGACAAGGATCATGTTTTCAAGGCGGATACCGCCCCAATCAGGGATATAAATTCCCGGTTCCACGGTGACCACCATTCCTTTTTCAAGAATCGTTTCATCAAGCCGGGAAAGCCTGGGGGATTCATGGATGGCCATGCCGACCCCGTGCCCGAGGCTGTGTGCAAATTTCCCTTCGAATTTTGTGGAATCGATATACGTTCGGGCGGCCGCGTCCACATCACTTGCCTTTGCCCCGGGCCGTATGGCCGCCACCCCTTTTTTCTGGGCTTCAAACACCGTATGGTAGACTTCTTCGAATTGAGATTCTGTCCGCCCCATGATCAGGGTCCGGGTTGTGTCGCTGCAATAGCCGTCCACTTTTGCCCCGAAGTCGAACAGGAGTGGTTCTCCGGCCCGGAACGTCTTCTCGCCCGGTATGGCGTGGGGAAGAGCACTCTGGGAACCTGACGCGGCGATTACATCAAATGAAAGGGAGTCCGCCCCGTTTTCCCGCATCAATTTTTCCAGCGTCCAGGCAGCCTGCTTTTCAGTCATCCCTTCTCTGATGGTTTGTTTGAATTGAAGAAAAGAAGTCTCCGCCACGGTCAAAGCCTTTCGGATCAACGCTATTTCCGTATCATCCTTTTGTATGCGCAGGTCCTTCAACAGTCCGTTGCAGAAAAGGATTTCAATCCCGAGATTGTTCTGTTCAATTCTGCTGGTGATTTCGTTGTAATCCTTTACCGTCAGCCTTGCATCTTCCACCCCCACTCTTCGGGCACCGACTGTCTCAAGAATGCCGGGTATCTCTTCGCACAAGCTCTTTTTATAGCACACCACCGAATACATCGGTGCTTCCTGTTCCGCCTGCCGGTCGTATCGAGGATCACAGGCGAGTATCAACTCATTTCCCGTGATCACCAGAATTCCGGCGGATTCGTCGTAACTTCCGTCTTTGCCGGTATAACCGCTCAAATACTGTCTGTTTTCATCCGAAAAGATCATGACCGTGTCAATGTCTGATTCCGCCATTTTTTTTCTCATCCGTTCAATCCGGGATTCCACTATATCTTTGTTCACTTCCTGTCTCCTTTGCATTTTTT
>CAYFVA010000339.1:0-2528 GCA_964346265.1 uncultured Desulfobacterales bacterium | reverse complement strand
AAGGTCGGCGGACCGGATGATCCCCCGCCTTCAGACGGCCCCGGCGGTCCTTCAGGAGAAAAAGACACGCAGGATGCACCGGCGGACAAGGCAGAGGAAAAGCAAGAGAGTGACATCAAACGGCTGGTGCCCCGGGCGGTGCCGGAACCTGTGCCGGAATCGCAAATTTTCTCTTTTGAAAACCAAAAGGTCGTGCTCACGGTGGACGGCTCCGGGATCGCGGAAAAGGCCGCCCGCCGTATCCAACAGGACGGCGGCACCGTGATTGGCCTTGCGGACGGGAACACACCGGCAGATTTTTGTGACAGCGTTATCAAGGCGGATTTTTCATCGGATGAAACCACGGGTAAAAGCGTGGAAAACCTTTTAAAAGCGCACCCGGATTTTGCAGGGTTCATTCATTCGGCACCTGCGGATCTGTTCAGCAATGAGTCCGAGTTGCAGGGCAAAGCATCGGAAAAAGCGGTCCGTACGTTTTTCCTCCTGATGAAGGGACTTTGGGAGACACTGGAGAAAAACCGGGCTGTCACGGCCTGTCTGTCCATCAACTCGGTGGTGTTCCCTTATCTGGATGATACGGTGGATGTGGAACCCGCGTTTGCCGGGATCTCCGGCATGATGAAAACCCTTGCCAAGGAGATGCCGTCCGGACGCTTCAAGATGGTGGATTTCTTTTCAGACAGCGGCTCAAAAATCACGGACGCTCAAGTGGATCAGTTCCTCAAGGAGATCCGGTCCGAAGATCCGAAGGTGGAGACCGGATACAAGGATGGCAAAAAATACGCACTCCGGCTGTATGAAACGCCGGTGGAGACAAATTCGACTTCCGGGCCGATTGTAAAGGCCAATGACAAGGTTCTTGTCACCGGCGGCGCCCGGGGCATTACATACGAGATCCTCAAGGAGATGGTCGGCACGTACCGGACCGATCTTGTGATCATGGGCAGAAGCCGGATCGATGAGGTGGACGAGGCCTTTCTTGAAGAAGGACTCACTGAATCCGATATCATGCAGCGCCTCAAGCAGGAGATGCCGACCGCCAAACCCCTGGAGCTGAAAAACAAGGCCGGCCGGATTCTGCACCTTGTCCGGTCAAAACGGAACATCGAAACGCTGAAATCCAAAGGGGTGAATGTGACCTACCTGGCAGCGGATGTGGCGGACGCAGCCTCCGTGAAAAAGGCCCTGGAACCGTTTGACCGGATCGACGGGGTGATTCATGCCGCAGGCGTGGAAGAGAGCCTGCCGTTTGACAGAAAAGACACGGCCTCGTTTGAAAAAGTGTTCAACACCAAGGTGAAAGGCTGCCGCCATGTCATGCAGGCTGTCAGAGACCGGGGCGTGCGGTTCCATATCGGGTTTTCCAGTGTGACCGCCAAGTTCGGCAACGAAACCCAGGCCGATTACACGGCAGCCAACGACATGCTGGCAAGAATGCTGCAGAAAGAGAAAAACGACCGGAGCACCGTGTGCAGGGTCATGGACTGGACCGCGTGGGAAGGTGCGGGCATGGCTACGAACGAGACCGTGAAAAAGGTGCTCACCGAAAAGGGACTCAAGTTCCTGCCCCTTGAGGAAGGCATCCGCTTTTTCATGGACGAGATCCGGGATGCCGGAGCGACTGAAGTGGTGTTCTCCGGGCTTGATTACTCCTTTGACCGGGACGGACTTCTCGGTATCTCCCCGTTTCTCGATTCAGTGGAACAGGAAACCGGGAACGGACGGGTGTTCAACCGAAAGCTCGACATCACCCGGGACCGGTTCCTCCTCGAGCATGCCATGGAAGACACCCCGGTGTTCCTGGGAGCCACCGGCGTGGAAACCATGGCCGAAGCCGCCATGTATGACACAAACGGATCTGTTTTTCTCAGTGAAGTACGCAATTTCGAGATTCCGTACGGAATCAAGCTGTTGAAAAAGCGGCCCAAAAAGCTGATGATCCATGCCGAGAAAAAAGGAAAAGAAGAGCAGGAACCGGTGTATGACTGCCGGATCACCTCTCTTGTGGAAAACCACATGGGACAGGTGGTGGGAGAGCCGAAACTTCACTACACCGCTGAATGCGTGTTTTCCGATGCCCGGCCCGAGCCGGAAACGGTGGATATCCCCGGGTTCACCAAAGTGGAATCTGACACCCATGTGCCGGATCTTCTGTACCATCCCCAGCGACTGTTCATGGACGGGCCGTTCCGGACCATCACGGATGTGCTCTCCTTTGACGGAGAAACGCTTGTCACAAGGATCTGCGATCAAAGCGAGGCCGAGTTTTTCGCTTACTGCAGCCGGCCGGACTTCATCGTGAACGTGGCCCTGCTTGACGGGATGTTCCAGACCGGGGGCGCCTTCGAGTTTTTCACCGACAGCATGGTGGTCTTGCCGTACCGGATCGGCAGTCTCAAGGTGTATGACAGCGGAGCCAAGTTCAAAGAGTATATCTGCATGACCACCCGGACCGCGTCAGACGAGGAAACGGATACGTTCCACATGATCCTTGCCGATGAAAACCACAGATGCATCATGGAGCTTGA
>CAYFVA010000338.1:0-2538 GCA_964346265.1 uncultured Desulfobacterales bacterium | reverse complement strand
ATATCCGGGTGAAGAATGCCAAAAGCATTGAAGCTGTTTGCCACCGTCAACCGGATCGCCAGAAATACGGTGATGGCCGTGCCTGAAAAAATCGCGATCATGATGGCGATCTGATACTTGATGGCGGTAAATGGGTCGGCTCCGGCAAGAATGACACCGGTCATCATGCCGGGCAGGGACACCAGGCCGATGGTTGCCATGGAGGCGATGGTCGGGGCAAGGGCGGATCGCAGCGCATCCCGGAAAAAAGGATTCACCGCTTCCGTCAGTGCAGCCCCGTATGCCAGCGACTGATGATACGCTTTTTCGTTTTTGTGGATGGATTGATAAAAACTGTTGAGTCCGATGATATCCGCGCGCAGGCAGTTTCCCAGAATCATTCCGGCAAGGGGAATGACGTACTGAGCCTCAAACCATCCGGGCAGTCTGAGAATGATGCCGGCAAAAAATATCATGGGCAGCACGGTACCCACCAGCAGCGCAATGAACAGCGGCAGTAAAAAGCGCCTCAGTTTCAGGCGGCAGCCCTTGAGAATGGATAAATCCGCAACCAAAATCATTGCAGCCACCCATGCCAGGTTTAAAAAAGGATTATTCAATTTGAACACCACCTGCAGATACAGCCCGACAAACAGCAGCTGTACCGTCATTCGCAATACTGCCACCGCTGTTTCTTTCAGCATGCCCATATGCAGATACAGCATGATGGCCAGGGGAAAAATCAGCAGCAGGTACCCGCAGGTAAGGCTCAATAAACTGATATCAATAATCTGGTTCATCCGGCTTTCTCCTCACATCTGATGGATCTCTTTCATGTCCACGATTCGGGTGGCAAATCCCAGCCACTCGGCATCATGGGCCACAGAAAGCACCGTGGTGTTTTCCGCCTGTCTGAAGTACGCGGCCACCGCCTGTTTGTTTTTGGTGTCCAGGGCGGAGGATGCCTCATCGAGCAGCACAATGGAACGATCCAGCAAAATGGCAATGACCATGGCAACCCGCTGTTTTTCACCGCCGGAAAGCCGCATGATTTGCTTGTCCAGCAACGATTCCGGCAAATTGAACCGTTCCATGATTCCCGGAAGACGGGTAAGATTGTCACGCAGCCCGGCATTGGCCCGAAAGGTGAACGGTGTTTCAATCACTTCCTTGACACTGCCTGTACCCAAATCCGGTTCCTGGGCCACATAGGCGATGTGGCGCCTTTTCTGCCAGATATTGTGACGGGTGACAGGCTCTCCCAGGATCGTGATGGTTCCGGAATCCGGCATCACAAGGCCCAGGATGCACCTGAGAACCGTGGATTTTCCTGAACCGGACGGACCGGTCAGGGTCACCTTGTCCCCGTGACACACGCTCAAAGACAGGTCTTTCAAAACCGGTTGCCCGTCAAAACCTACATTCAGCTGGTTCAGCCGGACCGCCATTTCAGAATCGGTTGCAATCATATCTTTTTCTCACACCGCGGTTTGTGTTTCATTCTTCAGTTCCTGCATCTGCTTGAGCACGATGGTCAACACCTCTTTTCCCTGCCCGGTTGCATAGAACGAACGCCTTGCCTTGGGTCCGCCGGATGCATCGGCTTCACTCCTGAGCCAGCCCAACCGTTCCATTCTGTGAAGCATGGGGTAAAGTGTACCTGGGCTGACGTCATATCCGTGATGTCTGAGCTCTTTGAGCATCCACTGACCGACGACCGGGCCTTTCGCCGCATGGTGAAGAATATGGATTTTCCAGAAGCTGAGCAGAATCTCTCTTTGAACCGCCTTGATATTGTTGTCAGACATATCATCACCAAATGGTTGTATTATATTTGTCGTTTACGTTACCAGTATACGCTTATCGTAATCTAAATTGTAATTCAAAGCAATTGAAAAAGCAGGATCTGTGGTGCTGAAATCATCCATGTCAAAGATAAGGCAGGTGTACGTTGCCCTGGTTGAACATGGCCGTGGTCAGCAGATTGCCCGGGATGGTCATGCCATTCTCTTTTCATTGAATAATGGATTGATTTTATTACAGGATTTGATTTATATCAAAGACGGGCCTCCGGTGTGCAGTTACACTTCTTAAAATCGCTATTGAAGCAAAGCTCAACATGGACTCTTTTGAAAATCTGCCGGAAGTTCCAGTCCCGGGGATAATGGCCTTTGAGGGATTTCCCCCTGTCGGCCTTGCAGTAGATGAGGGTCTCGGGTCGGTCATGATTTCCCATGGTGAAGGTTTTATAAATCACAAATGATAAAAAAGGAGACGGAAAATGCGCGTGGTCAAACTCAGTGAAACCAATGAATTCAAACCGGGGGTCATGAACCGGTTTTTCCTGGTTGAAACTTCAGAAAATTTTAAAATCATCAATTTCAATCTGGATGCCGGGGTGGTTTTCCCGGTCCATTCCCATGATCTGGACGGGGAATTGTCCATTCAGGTGCTGGAGGGAAAAGGATGGTTTCTCGGGGAAAACGATGCAAAAATACCCGCAGAAACAGGGGATATTCTGGTTTCCCAGATCAGGGAACCCCATGGGGTCGAAGCGGA
>CAYFVA010000337.1:0-2547 GCA_964346265.1 uncultured Desulfobacterales bacterium | reverse complement strand
AGGCCGGCCACCCCGTTGTGCAGGGTGTGAATGCATTCGGTTTCGGTGATACCGAGTCGTCTTTTGTTGCTGATGTCAAACACGGAATCCCGGATCCCGGTTTTTTCTCCACCCGTTCCTCGTACCTGGAGACCCGCTTTTTCGGCTGTCCGGTAAAGGATATCTCTTTGTTTGTCGAGCACCGGCAGCCGGATATGGACACCGGCCCGCATGGCCGTGCCGATATTGGAAGGGCAGGCGGTCAGATAGCCGTATCTCTGATCTTCGGCAAAATCGATCCGGTTTTCCAGAAAAGAGAGAAACCCGGCAAGGCGGTTGAACACGGCGGCAATATCCGATCCCTGTTCCATGGAAATAACCCTTATATGGTCCTCTTCATTGACCCAGACGATGAGTTTCAAATCCCCGGATAAAAATACGCCCCTTGCTTTGGGAAAGTCCCGGTTGATTCCTGCAGATTCCTGGAACCGGTCCCCTTTCGGGAAAATGGGAAGGCTTTGGGAGAGAGTTTGAAATTCTTTTTCCAAAACGTTCTCGTAAGAGATGTACCGGCTGTTTTCAAAAACGGGGTGGTCGGAAACAGCCGTCAGAAAAAGCTGTTCCACTTGCCGCCTGGCTGAAAGGGAAATAAAAGGGGGGAATGCGACCCCTTCAAGATTTCTGGCCGCCCGTATGCGGGTGGATACGATGTACCGGTTTTCCGGGTCCGGATCCTCGAATTCAACCGGTGAAAGGTCGGACATGTGCGGCCTTTCAGCTGAAAACCGGTGGTATTCTTTGATCACAGGATCAAGGATTTCGGAGAAAACCTGGTAGGATTCCGCATCCCCTGCGTACATACCCACGGAACTGTCCGGGTTTTCCCGCCCGGACCGGATGACGTCATGCAGGGTGAATCCGTTGCGGGTTTGCAGGTCTTTCAGTCTGTCGAAAATATCCGGGGTCAGGTGTTTGTCAAGAAGGGAACCGGTATCAGAAATCTGTGATGGATCATTCATTTATAAAATGTGGAAGCCTGTGTGGAGATACCCCTTGCCAGCAGGGTGCGGATTTCATCGAGGAGCCGGCAGGTTTCCCGGCATTCGGGCATATTGTTCCGATACTCACATTCAATGCAGGGGCTTTTGGTCAGATACCCGATTTCGAAGTCGAACTGATCTCTTTTTATTGCGTGTTCCATTGTCTTTTTTCTCCGGTTCATTGTTTTTTCAATCTAACAGACCGGCGGCGGGAAGTCAATGAAACAGCAATATGGAACCGGCCGAAAAGGGGGCGAGAAAATTTGCTTGTAACCTTTACAAAAGAATGATACGTGTTTAAAAATAAAATCATTGTTTATTCGTGAATCAAGGGAGGGAATTTTTGGCTTCTGAATCCAAGTTCGCCATATTAAAAGAAAAAGAAAGGGAGGCCCGCAAGCAGATCGTGATTGATTCAACCCTGGCGCTGTTTTCCAAAAAGCCGTTCTACGAAGTGGGAATGCGGGATGTGGCTGAAGAAGCCGGAGTTTCGCCGGCGACGTTGTACCGGTATTTTCCCAGTCAGGATGCCTTGTTCATTGAATCGTTTCTCCAGGATATTTCTTCGGTGACCAAGGAATTCGAAGATATGGTCAAAAAAGATGAGCCTGCCACCATTGAGGAGTTCGCAGTCAAGTTCACCAATCATCTTCTGGATAACGAATCCCGTTTTCAGATGATGACCTACCTGATGCTCAAGGACGACCTGACGAATCCGGCCATCGGCCGGTTTGATTCTTTGACCAAAGTGTTTTTCGATATGTTTTCCCGGCTCATGGAACGCCACGGTGTAGTGCGTGAGGATGCAAGGCTTTTCTCTCACTCGTTTATCGCATCCATAACCGGAATTATCATGACGTTCCGGAACTACTCACTGAAAAGCCGGGAGAAAGTGAAAACCCATATCAACCAGCTGGTCAGAATTACAGCCTCTTTGTACACCAAGGAACTTCTGGGGGAGTGATCATGGAAAAAAGCGTACTGGTACCGGTGGCGAACGGAATTGAAGAGATGGAGACCGTCACCACAGTGGATGTACTCAGAAGGGCCGGAGCCGATGTAACGGTGGCTTCCGTGGGGGATTTGCAGATTACGGCTTCAAGGGGGGTTGTGCTTGTTGCAGATCAACGGATTGAAGAATGCGCGGATACCGAATTCGATTTGATTGCTCTGCCCGGTGGTATGCCGGGTGCGGAAAACCTCCGCGACTCGAAACCGCTGGAAAAACTTCTTAAAAGACAGGCAGAAGAGAAAAAGCTTTATGCCGCCATTTGCGCATCTCCTGCAGTTGTTCTGGCACATCACGGCCTGTTGAAATCCCGTTTTGCAACCTGTCATCCCGGTTTCACCGACAGGCTGGAACAGGACCGGTTTCGCGAATCCGAAGTGGTGGTGGATGAAAACTGCATCACCAGCCGGGGACCCGGAACGGCGCTCACCTTTGCCCTGAAACTTGTCGAGATTCTTTATTCCCGGGAAAAAGCGGAAGAAGTCGCAGCCCCCATGGTAACCCGTTTGATGTAATCCC
>CAYFVA010000336.1:0-2568 GCA_964346265.1 uncultured Desulfobacterales bacterium | reverse complement strand
CGGTGTTTCCGGAAGGAGGGGCAACATTTCCCGTACAGGAGGATTTGTCATGAAAAACAGGATATTGGAAAAAAGTCGCAACATCAGAATTCTGCTGGTACTTTTTACGGCAGCATGGGGAATGACAGCTTCCCCCTGTTGGGCAGGTGAGCCCATGCAGGTGTTTGTCAGCATCCTGCCCCAGAAATATTTTGTGGAACAAATCGGCGGTGAAAAGGTGGACGTGAACGTCATGGTTCTGCCCGGGGAAAGCCCGGCTGTTTATGAGCCCGCTCCCAAACAGATGGTGGCGTTGACAAAATCGAGCATTTATTTTGCCGTTGGCGTGCCGTTCGAGAGAACCTGGCTGAAAAAGATCGCATCCGCCAATCCGGATATGGCGGTCGTGCATACGGATGCGGATATCCGGAAAGTCCCCATGGAAACCCGTCATTCGCATGACGAAGACGGACACGGCCATGACCACGGCACCGGGGACGACGCAGCTCTGGATCCCCATGTATGGATGTCGCCGCCCCTTGTGATGCTCCAGGCGCGGCGGATTCTCACGGCACTGGAAAAAGCGGACCCGGAAAACCGCGGAGTGTATGAAACCAACTATAAAGCGTTTATCCGGGAACTTGTGGATCTGGACGCGGAGATCCGGTCCCTTTTCAAAGAGAAACAGGGAATGCGGTTCATGGTGTTTCATCCTTCCTGGGGGTATTTCGCACGGGCGTACGGTCTTGTGCAGATTCCGGTGGAGCTTGAGGGAAAAGCCGTAAAATCGTCCCAGCTTGTCAAACTCATCGAAGAGGGAAAAGAGCTGGGGATAGACGCGGTTTTCATCCAGCCCCAGTTCCCTGTTAAAAGTGCGGAAATCGTGGCCGGGGAAATCGGGGGCGCCGTAGTCCAGGCGGATCCTCTTTCCGAAAACTGGGCGCGGAATCTGAGGACGGTGGCCGAGCGTTTCAGGAAAGCGTTGAAGTAGGCATGAACATGGATCAACCCGTGGTCGAAATGGAGAATGTCCACTTTTCCTACAACGGAAAAACCGTGCTGGAGGACGTTTGTTTGAGCATCGGAAAAGGTGATCTTCTGGCGGTGATCGGACCCAACGGCGGCGGGAAAACCACCCTTTTGAAACTGATGATGGGATTGTTACAGCCGGATTCCGGCCGGATTTCCGTCATGGGCAAAAATCCCTCCCGGGTGACCGCAAAAATCGGGTATGTGCCCCAGAACGTCCATATCAACAGCAGTTTTCCCATCACCGTCATTGACGTGGTGCTCATGGGCCGGCTGGGCATTGACGGAAAATTCAAACGGTTTTCGGGCAAAAGCAGGAACCTTGCGTACCAGGCCCTGGAACGGATGGACATGGCGGAATATGCAGAGTCAAAAATCGGGCACCTGTCCGCAGGCCAGCGCCAGCGGGTACTCATTGCCCGGGCTCTTGTCACGGAACCTGCCCTGATGCTTCTGGACGAACCCACCGCAAGCATTGATACGGGCGGCCAGGTGGAGTTCTACAAGCTGTTGAACCGGTTGGACAAAGACATTACCGTGGTGGTGGTCAGCCATGACCTTCTGGTGATCTCCAATTACGTGCAGTCGGTGGCCTGCGTGAACCGGACCCTTCACTATCATGGCGATTCCGCTATTACCGGGGGGATGCTGGATTCCATGTATTCCTGCTCCGCCGACGGCATATGTCCGGTGGATTTCATGGGCAAGCACCTGATGGACAAGGTCCCGGATCTTGAAAAGGATGAAAAATGATCGATGCGCTGCAGTATGATTTCATGCAGAACGCCTTTGCAGCAGGGCTTCTTGCCAGCCTGATCTGCGGGGTCATGGGCACCATTGTCGTGGTCAACCGGATTGTGTTCCTGTCCGGCGGAATCGCCCATGCCGCCTACGGCGGAATCGGCATGGCAATATTTTTTGAAATTCCTCTTATCCTGGGGACCGCTCTTTTCTCCACAGCAGCCGCAGTGGTCATGGCGGCGGTAACGTTGAAAGCCAGGCACCGGTCCGATACCATCATCGGGGTGATATGGGCCACCGGCATGGCGGTCGGGATCATCCTGACAGATCTGACGCCGGGATACAACGTGGACCTGATGAGCTATCTGTTCGGCAGCATCCTTACCGTGCCCCGGTCCGATCTTTGGATGATGCTGGGGCTGACCTTGGTGCTCCTGGTATTCGTCATCTTCTTTTACAAGGATATCCTGGCGCTCTCCTATGACGAGGAGTTCGCCCGGTTGCGGAACGTGCCGGTGAAACGGCTCTATTTTTTTCAGATTGTCCTTCTGGCCCTGTCCATCGTACTGATCATCCGGGTGGTGGGTTTGATCCTGGTGATCGCGCTTTTGACAATCCCTCCGTTTATCACCGAACGGTTCGCCAAATCCGTTTTGGCCATGATGGCCGGCTCAACCCTCCTGGGTATGGTGTTTTCCGTATCCGGCCTGTTTCTGGCATTCCGCTATGATCTCACATCCGGTGCTTCGATCATACTGGTGGCAGGCGCCTTCTTCTTCCTCTTCCTTTTGGCCGACCGCCTCCTCGGCAGAAGATAGT
>CAYFVA010000335.1:0-2574 GCA_964346265.1 uncultured Desulfobacterales bacterium | reverse complement strand
ACAGCAGCAATGCGGACGAGGCCATTGACGAGTTGATAAAACGTTTTGTCTGATCCGTTTGCCTGTTATATCCATGTGCCTTTCTGCCGGGCCAAATGCCGGTATTGTGATTTTTTTTCCATAACCGATCTTACTTTGATCGACCCGTTTGTGGATGCACTGATCCGGGAGATCCAACAAAAGAAAGCGAAAGAGCGCCGGGTTCATACCGTATACTTCGGCGGGGGAACACCTTCCCTGTTAGGGGCGTCACAGATTGAAAAACTTCTGGATGCAGTGAAGCAATGCTTTGATATGGCTCAGGACGCGGAAGTGACCGTGGAGGTGAACCCGGGGACGGTGACGCAAAACTGGTTTGCCGATCTCGCCTCCATCGGGGTCAACCGGGTTAATATCGGTGTACAGTCGTTTGATGATGAAAAACTGGAATTTCTGGGGCGGATTCACTCGGCGGACGGGGCGAAAAAATCTGTTGAGGCTGCATTTGATGCCGGAATCGGTAATGTCGGCATGGATCTGATCTACGGTGTGCCGAATGAAGATATGCAGGCCTGGTTCACGGATCTTTCAACCGCCTGCGGTTTTCACCCGAAACATTTGTCCTGCTACACCCTGACCTTTGAAAAAGGCACGCCGCTCTACCGGATGATGGAGGCCGGGACGACCTCTCCCATGGACAAAGAAAAGGTCGTCGGGCGATTCAAAGCCACCTCCCGCTTTTTAACGGAAAACGGGTGGCTGCACTATGAAATCTCCAACTTTGCCCGGAAAGAAAAGATGCGGTCCAGGCACAATATGACGTACTGGCGGAATCTGCCTTACACGGGATTCGGGCCGGGGGCCCACTCCTTTGACGGCGGAACGCGATCCTGGAACCGCAGTGATGTCTCCAGGTATGTCCGGGATCTTACTGTGGGGAAAAAGCCCGACGTTGTGGAGGAATTTCTCACCGTACGGCAGCGGCTTCTTGAGATGGCAATGGTGGGGTTGCGGACCAGGGAAGGGATTGATCTCAAAGAGACGGAGAATCTTCTGGGAACGGATTTTCATACATTTTTCAACCCGCTTGTTCAAAAGCTTGAAAGCCGAAAGATGGCGGTTTCCAAAGAAGGCCGGTTTTTTCTTACACTGGAAGGCATGTGCCGGCTGGATCACATTGTATCCGCCTTTGCCGACCGGATCCTCTCCGCTACTTTTTCTTCCTGAGCTGTCTTGTGTCTCCCACCCGGATGGTCAGGTTGATTGAATCAAAGTATTCAATCAGCGGAATCACGAATTTTCTTGATATGCCGGTCATCTCCTTGAATTGGGGGGTCGTCATCTCTCCGTTCTTTTCAAGGAATTGAACAACTTCATCTTTCAGCTCTTCGATACGCTCCGCGTCAAAGTACAGATCATCCTTGGTTTTGATGATGCTCTTTTCCTTGAGCAGGATGTCCAACACATCCCGTGCGTTTTTTTTGTCCAGGTTCAGCTCCCTGCAGACATCCTTGTAAAACGGCGGGGTGAGCCCGGTTTCTTTGTATCTGCTCTTGATTTTTTTCACTGTTTCCTGCTGGTCCACCTGGAGGGCCACCTCGTGCTCCGCCAGTCTGACGATATTCTGTTCCTGCGCAATTGTCCCGTCTTTTGAAAGGCGGTTGATCAGGATATTGAAAAGGTTGCCGTCATTGAGGTGCCGGTACTTGGATTTCAGTTCCTGGGTGGGCATGCCGTCTTTCAAGGGGTTTTGGGCATGATAGGATTCGAGTCTGGCAATGATGTCCGCACAGAGCCGGTTAAAGACGTCGGCATGAATATAGGTCTGCCTCTCTTTGCTGGTCTGGATGATCTCTCTTTGGGCCAGCATTTTCTGAAGCAGGGTTTCAAGCTTTTTGTCCGGGATGTTGGCCAGAACCTTGAGTTCGCTGAAAGACACCCCTTCAAATGCGGATTGGCTGATAAAAAACGAGACCGCGTCCCGGGGATCTCCGGCAAGCAAACCGTTCAGGCCGTCAATGATGGTCCGGTCAAAAAGCTTGTGTTTGCGGGCCACCGGGTTCAGTATTTTGCCTCCGCCGATGGTCCGGATCGGGGAATAGCTGCGGATCACGTAATTGTCATCCTTGATGCAGCATGCCGGGGAATCCAGCCGGATCTGGACGCATGCGGTGTCACCCGGCGCAAGCTCCTCCCGGTCCAGAAGCACAACCGTTCCGATTGTTTCACTGGTGCCGGTGTGAAACCGGGCTTTGGCACGGTTCTTTAAAGGCTTTGGATTGCTCTTGAGGTATTTCAGTTCCGCATCCATCATAAAACTCGGAATCAGCGCACCGGGGCTGGAGAGAACATCCCCTTTGAATACGGCGTCCTTGTCAAGTCCCTGGAAATTCACGGCCGTACGGGTGCCGGGACGGGCTTCGGTGACGCTCTTGCTGTGGACCTGGATGCCCCGGACCTTCGAGGTTATACCGCTCGGGTACACCATGATGTCCTGGCCGACGGCCACTTTTCCGGATATCAGCGTGCCGGTGATCACGGTGCCGAATCCTTTCATGGAAAAGACCCGGTCCACCGGAAGCCGGAAAATCGACG
>CAYFVA010000334.1:0-2574 GCA_964346265.1 uncultured Desulfobacterales bacterium | reverse complement strand
CTTCTCCTTATGTGTTGAAAAGACAGGTTGTTTTGATGTATTTACTGATAATGAAGAGGCTCTGTCAAGGATAAGAATGTAAAAAATGGATTATAACACGCAAGACCAGACCGGTGTCATCACAGAGGTTCTAAGCGGAATCGTGGACAGGGTTACCTACCACAACCCTGATAATGGCTGGAGCATTCTGCGGGTAAAACCGTTTCATAATCCCCAGGGCCAGGAAACCGTCATTGTCCATCAGACCAAAGTGTTCGCAGGCGCTACCATGGAGTTTGAAGGCTCATGGACCACCCATCCCAAATACGGAAAACAGTTCAAGGCGGTTCATGCAAAGGAGAAAAAACCCGCCACCACAGCCGCGCTGGAAAAATACCTGGGATCAGGGCTTATCAAGGGCGTGGGACCCAAGACCGCCAGGAAAATCGTCCGATACTTTGACAAAGAAACACTGGAAATCTTTGAAAACAACATTGAAAGACTCAAAGAGGTGGAAGGCATTGCCCAGAAAAAGCTGGACATGATCCGGGAAGCCTGGATCGAGCACAAGGCGATTCGGGAAGTCATGATGTTTTTACAGGGCCACGGAATCAGCACGCTTTTTTCGGTGAGAATATACAAAGAATACGGGGATGATGCCATACGCCTGGTGACCGAAGATCCATACCGGCTGGCCAACGATTTTTTCGGCATAGGGTTTTTCTCGGCAGACAAGGTTGCCTTGAGCATCGGCCTTGCTTCTGACAGTCAGCAAAGGATAAGAGCAGGTATCCGGCATGTCCTGGCAGCAAGCAGGGATTTGGGACACTGCTATCTCACAGCCTCACAAATCAACGAGCAGGTAAAGGATCTTCTGCAGCTGGACCTTTCAGACAAACTCTCCGAGATTCTGAATCAAATGAAAGAGGAAAATCTTCTCATGGTCCGTGAGCTTGAAATGGAGAGCGGCAAGGTTGAGCAATGCTATTATTCCAAATCCTTGTACTTTGACGAACTGTATGTCGCCAAAAGGCTTTCTGAACCAACCCGTCCGCCAGAAGTTGATAAGACAAGGGTGGAAAAATGGATATCCAGGTACTGTCAGGCAAAATCCATCTCTTTGAGTGATGAGCAGGCGGAAGCGGTAAAACATATTGTCTGTGAAAGATTTTCGATTCTTACCGGAGGCCCCGGGTGCGGCAAAACCACCACTACGCTTGTCATTGTCAGGCTTATCGAGGCCATGGGACTAAAGGTGCTGTTGGCAGCGCCCACTGGCAGAGCAGCCCAGCGCATGACCGATGTGATCGGCCAGGAGTCCAAAACCATTCATCGACTTCTGGGCTGGCAGGGCGGCCGGTTCAAAAAAGACCAGGACTCTCCGCTGGAGACTGATTTTCTTATAGTGGATGAGTGTTCAATGCTTGATATCAACCTTACCGCCTCTCTTCTGCGTGCTGTTCCGGAAAATGCGCAGGTGCTTTTTATTGGAGACTTTGACCAGTTGCCTTCGGTTGGAGCAGGGAATGTATTAAAAGATATCATTGCATCAGAAGCAGTCCCCTGTTTCAGACTCACCCGGATATTCCGTCAGGCCCGGGAATCCCTGATTGTCCGGTATGCCCACCAGATAAACAAAGGTGACATGCCCTGGATCGCCTCTCCTTTCAAAAATCCCGACATCTGGCAGGACGGCACCGACTGCCTGTTCCTTGACTCGGACGAGGCCACCAAAGAGCAGATAACCTTTATCTCCCGGGTGAAAAAGTTCTATGATCTCAAACTTTCCGAGCTGGAAGAGAAAGCGACAGATGGTGCAGACGAATCCGACTTCTTTGAGTTCCGGGTTCAGGAAGAGGTGGTGCCGTATGAAACCGAGATTACCATCCCAAAGAAATTTTCCCACGTGGACCTGCAGAAGGTATATGAAGCCGAAACCAGGACAGACGAACTGCTTTCGGTTGTAAAAAAGGTGCATCCCTGGTCTTCCCTTCATTACGGCATCTCTGCCCGGAATGTGGTCCGGCAATTGTATCAGGAGTGGATTCCCAAATACTACGATAACCCGGAAATCCAGATCTTGTCACCGATGACCCGGGGAAGTCTGGGCACGATCAGTTTGAACCGCGTGATACAGGAAACAATAAACCCGTATGCAGAAGGCAGGCGGCAGGTAAAAGTGGGCGAGCGGATTTTCAGGGTAGGGGACAGGGTGATTCACAGGCGGAACAATTATGACCTGGGCGTGTTCAACGGAGATATCGGCATCATCAAGGATCTTGATAATGTGGAGCTTACCTGCCGGGTTGCTTTTTATCCTGACAACCGCGTGGTAGATTACGAGCAAAACGATATAATGGAGCTTGACCTGGCCTATGCCATCACCATTCACAAATCCCAGGGCAGTGAATTTGAGACGGTGATTATCCCGGTGCTCACCCAGCATTTCAAAATGCTTTTCAGAAATCTGATTTATACCGGAATTACCCGGGCAAAAAAATTGGCTGTTTTTGTCGGCACCCGGAAAGCCCTCGGCATGGCGGTCAAAAACAAGGATGTAGCAGATCGGCAAACTGCCTTGAAGGAGCTGTTAAA
>CAYFVA010000333.1:0-2577 GCA_964346265.1 uncultured Desulfobacterales bacterium | reverse complement strand
TACCGGCTTCCTGTCCTCCGGAATCCGCTCGTTGCCGAAAAAGGCGAACTGGGCGGCAAGATAATCACCCAGCGGCCCCGGAATAAACGGGGCATTGGCCCAGGGCGCTCTTTTGACACCACTTACCCCGACCTCCGTTGCAGTGGATTCGGACACGATACAGGCCCCGATGGCGACCCCGTGGTACGGATCTGTCGCCACCCACACCGGCGGCATGGTGTCACTGTCCCGTCCGCTGTAAGTAAATATCCGGGTTTTTACCCCTTGTGCACCGTCGAATTCAGCGGCATAATTCTCCAATGAATCCGCTGCCAGAGTGCACCGGGCATTGGGATGGGAAATCGGAACTTCCCTTCCCTCCGAATCAGTCATCCCCTTCTCCCATTTTCCCTGAAAGTTCTTCCCTGTATCCGGGGCCGTCTCTCCATATCCGTACCAATGGGGTTTTTGCTTCTGATCCACAAGCACATTCGACCAGATCACCTCGCAACCCGGCTGTCTCAATGCTTCCATGAGAATCGGATCCCCTTGCTGGTTCACGTTCTCCAGAATACCGAAAATCCCGCATTCCGGGTTGACGGCACGGATATTCCCGTTTTCATCCAGCCACATCTGAGCCAGATCATCCCCGAGAAAAAGATGTCCCGCCATGGCGGTGGTGGTTTTGCCGCATCCGCTGGGGGCGGCTCCTGCACACCAGGTCACCCGGTTACCGGGTCCCTGGATACCCGTTATAAACATATGTTCGGCAAGTTCCCGCCCTTTTTTCTCATATACGGCCCGATCCACGGCGAACCTGTGGTTGCCCTTTTTTAAAAGGAGCGTGTTCCCTGCATAGGTACAGTTGAAACTGTATGTGGTCCGGTGGTTCCGGTCCATGAACACCCTTGCGTTTTCCAGATCTTCAGGCCTGTTCTGTCCCTGGCTGTGAATATTGGTAAAGAAATAGCCGAGACGCTCCACCTCGGATTCGAATCCAAAATAGGCGTTCCTGTACAGAAGTTCTGCGCTATGGGCCACATATGCAGAGCTGGTCAGCTCCATTGCCGGGTTCGACACCGGGGCCCCTATCGGCCCCCGCATATAGAATCCCACAATCATGATCATACCCTGCATGATACCGGACATATTCGACTCGGTTTCCGCAAGAGCCTCTGCCCTGTCCTTACGGTTGGCAAGGGTGCTGATATTCTCCCCGGGGTCCGTTACATAAAAGGTCCTGTCCACAATCCGGCCCTGTTCCTCTTCCAGGTCAAAATGAACGGTATGACCGTCAATGGCAAGGGCGGTTTCTTCCCCCTGTTCCACGGCAAGGTTTCGGATGAAGGTTCTGTCCTGCTCGCTTCCCGTATTGATATACACCCGCTCGGGCCTGCAGACCCTTGCGGCGTTGGCGATCTTGATCCACACCCCGGGATTGTTTACACGCATAATCCGCTCATAATGCGCCTGATCCATGACTGTTTCGAAAACCGTAAGCGCCTGCTCCTTCGAGTTCACCCCCCCGATGGACTCTGCAATATCCGCTCCGCTTTGATACTTCAGCATTTTCCCCTTCCCAAAAAGTATTCATCCTGTTTCTTTTTACCGTAAATCTTCTTTCTAACATCATTCTAATAAAAATCAAGGCGTTTATTTTTTCCGGACCGGTTTTTTTCTTGACATGAAGGGGATTTTGTAAAATGGTTCATCAAACAACACAAAAAAGGAGAAATCAATGATCTTCGCGGACCTTCACAATCACACCAACGCTTCGGACGGAGACCTGACGCCTGAAGAGCTCGTTTCAGCGGCCAAAGAGACGGGCATATCGGTTGTGGGCATAACAGACCATGATACGGACGCCGGAATTGAATCAGCCCTTTCCGCCGGAGAGAACCACGGAGTTCAGGTGGTTCCCGGGGTGGAAATCTCCGTGCGGTTCAAGGAGTCCTTTTTTACCGGAACGCTGCACCTGCTTTGCTATTTTTCCCCCAGATCCGCAACAGATCCCCGTTTCAGGGAAAAACTCAAAGAGGTAATTAAAAGCGGCAGGGGAGAAAAACTGGTCCGGGCGAGAACGGCGGAAATCAACCGGATCTTCGGACCGGCAGGGGAAACCCCGCTACTGGAGCGGGAGCTTTTGTATGAGGATATTGAACGCTACAGCTCAAACGCCACCCGGCGGCACTTCGCCATAGCGCTGAATGAAATCCACGGCATCATTGATAAAGACGAAATCAACCGGATCATCGGGAACGACAGCCCGGCCTACCTGCCATCGGGCATAGAGCTTGAACAAATCAAGCCCCTGGCGGACAAAGAACCGGTGCTTCTGATTCTTGCCCACGGCGCGGCCGGCTCCTGGCCGGGGGAAGGACACTACCGGGAGGTGTTGCCGCCCGTGGAAACCGTGGAAAAACTCATGCCGCGGTTCCTGGATGCCGGCATAAAAGGAATCGAAGTCTATTACCCGGGCCACACCCCCTCCCATACCGAACTTCTCCTGTCATGGGCGGAGAAGTACAATCTTCTGGTCACAGGGGGATCCGACTGCCACGACCGGTCCGAAAGACCCTTCGGCATATCCGGTATCGG
>CAYFVA010000332.1:0-2587 GCA_964346265.1 uncultured Desulfobacterales bacterium | reverse complement strand
TTACCCGGACAGGGCTGTGGCGGGCCGGACCGCCTTTATGCCGAAGCGTTTTCTGATCCGGTCCATGGCAAGGGCGGCAGTGGACAGCCTTTCCCCCTTGCCTGCCTTTTCCGGAAAAAGGGCCATCTGGGTGACGGCAGCTGCGGTCCGGGTGCAGAAAACTGACATGTGGCGCACCCGGACCCGCCTTTGGGAAAGCTTCGTCAAAACCGGGTCCATGTGCCGGAACAACGTGAACTCGTCTGATGCGGGGGTTTTCATCCGGATGTTGCCGGATCGTTCCGTGCCGTCGGAAAATACGAGTTGAAGATGGAGGGTCCGGGCCAGGAGGCTGCTGCCGGCAAGCTGTCTGCCCGTTTCCCCGGCAAGGGTGAAAAGTGCCCCTTTCAGATCGTCCGGCAGATTGGTGTCGGTCTTGAAGGTGTGATCACACCGGATGCAGCGGTTCGTGCTTTCGGCCGGCCGGACCGCGGACCGGTCGATTCCCCGGACCCGGTCATACACCCCGGACGCCCGGTCATCCAGGATCACGGAAAGCTCGTCTTTGGTGAGCTGTCGCACCCGGGAGGCGGTAAAAAGATTGAAATCGCCGAGTATGGCTGCATCGGCACGCTCGATGCCGGGGATGATCTTCACGGAAAGCGGTTCCAGAAACCGTGCCTCTTCTCCGGTTTCCACGACGGCCTCCCCTGACGGCTTTGCCGTCCGTGTGGCGATTTTGGCCACCAGCCGGTTGGCGGCAACGCCCCACACCGGAGTGAAGCCCAGGTCTTTTTGAACCTGCCGCCCGAGATGCCGGGCGATGTCCCGGGAAGGGCCGAAAAGCCGGGTGGTGCCAAAGGTGTCCATGAACACATGGCCGTCGTCCCGTCCGGCCTCCACCAGCGGGGAATAGATCCGGGCGCGCTTGAGGATATCCGCCATGGCCCGTTCGTACCGGCTCGTACAGGGCACAAGCTCCCTGGCGCCGGGGACCCTGGAGCGGGCCGCGGCAAGGGACATTCCTTTTCTCACGCCGTGCAGGTATGCCTCTTCGCTCATGTCATAGACAGGGGACCTTGCCGTGCCGCCTTGGCGGATAATCACGGGTCGACCCTTGAGGGAGGGGTCTTTGGCCCGCTCCACGGCCACGGCAAAGTCCGCGATATTCAGATGAAGAATCCGTGTCATCCGGAACTTTCCGTTTTACGGGCTTTTGCTGAAATTCCCTCCTTTTCCAGCAAAGCGATGAGGGTTTGCGCGTTTCCGGGTGCCTGTGCCGCCACATGGTTGTTGAAAAAGATGCATCCTGCGGCCGCCTGGTGCATCATGGGACGGATGGTGGTGGTCACAAGCGAGGAAAGTTCATCTTCGGTGTAGTTGTAGTTGAATTGGTCCTGCATGTGTCCCGATCCCCAGCCCTTCCGGTTTCTGCCGTGGAGCCTGAAATAGAAAAGATCCGGACAGGTCACTTCGGCACCGGGCGGGAAAAGGTGGTCTGTATCCGGTACATCCACGTTCACCAGTGTTACGTGCCGCTCGGCAAGGCCCTTGTACACAGAGGCTTTTGCCCAGGACCGGTGGCGGAACTCCACGGCTATGGGAAAATCGGCAAATTCATCCAGAAGGGATGCCAGGTAATGTCTGTTTTTCACGGTCCACTTGAACGACGGGGGCAGCTGGATCAGAAGGGCCAGAAGTTTTCCGGTTTCCGCCAGCGGGGCGATGCCTTCCCTGTAGAGCGCGGCCTGGGCTTTCCATCCGTGCGGGTCCACCTCGTGGGTCATGGTCCGGGTGAGCTTGGCTGATACCCGGAAGTGGTCCGGAATACGCCGGCACATCTTTTCCACGGTCGACGCTCTCGGCATCTGGTACCACGTGTAGTTGAGCTCGGTTGCGGGAAAACGCCCGGCGTAATAGGCGAACATCCCGGCGGACCGGGTGCCGGCGGGATAAAACCCCGCATCGATCCATTCGGCGTACGAATACCCGCTGGTCCCGATATAAAGTCTGCATTCGGCCATTGCAGGCGTTCCTTTCAGTGGAGCCGTTCCATGCCGTCCGGCCCGCGCATGATCCCGATGACCTTTCCCTGGACCAGGATGTCGTCCAGTCCGTATCTCTGGATTGGAAACGCAGGGTTTTCCGGCCTCAATTCGATGCACCCGGCGCTGCGGTCCAGGTAAAACCGCTTCACCGTGGCCTCTTCATTGTGGACCAGGGCCACCACGATTTCGTTGTTCACCGCGTACTGCCTCGGCTTGCATATGGCAATGTCTCCATCGAGGATCCCGGCATTTTTCATGGAATCTCCCTCGACCCGGAGGGCGAACAGGTTCTCTTTCGGATACATCTGTGAATCCGCCAGCACGGTGCCGTCCCATTCTTCCTGGGCGTACATGGGAAGCCCGGCCGTGATATGCCCGATGATCGGAACCTCGAAATACCGGTGTTCCGCTGCCGGGCGGCCGGTGCGGTTCAGGATGTGCAGGGTCCGGCTGTATTTTCCTTCCCGCCGGATAAAGCTTTTCTGCTCGAGCGCCTTGAGAAGCTGGTCCACTGCGGCGTGGCTGATCCCCAGATCCCGTGCGGCCTCCCTGAGGCTCGG
>CAYFVA010000331.1:0-2597 GCA_964346265.1 uncultured Desulfobacterales bacterium | reverse complement strand
CGATGGATTCGGCAACCTCCTTGAGCTTGACGGGATCCTTGATCCGGTAATCCGCAATCCGTTCGTTCACCACTTCCTTGAACAAATCCAGCATGGCCATCCCGTGATCCGTATGAGCGGCTGACCCGCCTGCCACCGTCCGGGCGAAATTCCTGGCCTGGATGGTATCGATGGTGGCGCCGCAGACCCCTACCTTGGCGTACGGATCTTTTGCGTTGAGCCGACAGGGCCCCATAAAGCAGTGTTTGCAGCAGGCCGAATCCGCACCGATGGGACATGCCTTCATGGACGAGGCCCTGTCAAAATTCAGGACCACCTCGTCTTTTCTCGCCTTGGTGATCATTTCCGCAGTTGACTGACATGCAGTACATGCGTCCGCCTGAAGCGTGTCATTCTTTTTCTGGTCTTTTATACCCATATTCAACCTCCATGGTTTAATTGTCCACCTGATGTGCCACATATGTAATGACACACATGTGTATCGATACAAAAAAATGAGACAGAAATCGTTTTCTTTTCAGGTCATCCGCGAAAACTTTTCCCGTGGCCCCTCTTTGTACCGAAATCTCCTGTGGAATACACAGAACATCGGACCGTTTCATACAGTCCCTTACTCTGGACAAAAGCAAGATTTATACCACGTTGTAGCATTAATCTTTTCTTGACAATAACCACACTGTGGTATAATTTTAGCATAACAAGGTACCAAACGATTATTGAGTCAAGTGATGATACCCAGCGAATTCAGACAATTTCGGACAACCCTCGGAAAAACCCAGAAACAGATGGCGCAGCTTCTGGGGGTATCGATAAAGGCGGTCCACAGTTATGAACAGGGATGGAGAAAGATCCCTCACCACGTGGAAAAACAGATGCTGTTTCTGATATTCAAACGCCTGAAAAACGGTTTGGATGAAAACTGCTGGGATATTCTCGACTGCCCCGAAAACAGACGCAGTCAGTGCCCGGCATGGGAATTCGACGCCGGGGATCTTTGCTGGTTCATCAACGGCACCATCTGCAGTGCCAAAATTCACAATACATGGCAGGAAAAAATCGAGGAGTGCAAAACCTGCAGGGTATTCCCTGACTTTTTTAAATCATACAATACAAATCAAGGAACCCCATCATGAAACACGAAATTTCCATAGATGAATCGTGCAGGGCGGACCATATGCGGATCACTGAATACCGCAGTGAACTCCCCGCTGTGATCGAAACGATTATCGACAACTTGAATGATGAAGAATGCTTCGCCCACATCGGGGATGATCCGCTGAATTTCGGCAATTCCGTTACCGAGATGATCGATCATTTCAGGGAAATCATTTTCCCTGGCTATTTCTCCAAAGAAAAGATCGACGGGGCCAATCTGAAATATACCACCGGCCGTACCCTGGCCAAGCTGTACGAGGTTTTATCCGAACAGATCATCCATGTACTGAGGCACGACTGCCTGAGGTACGGCCAGAAGTGCATTGAATGCGAGCAGAAAGGATATGATATCGCCCTTTCCACTATCCGGCAGATTCCGCAGCTTCGAAGACAGATTGCAGAGGATGTCAGAGGCGCGTACGATGGAGACCCGGCAGCCAAGAGCCATGACGAGATCATCTTCAGCTACCCCGGACTGTACGCCATCTGCGTATACCGGATTGCGCACATTCTCTATTCACACGGAGTTCCCCAGCTGCCGAGGATTATGACCGAACACGCCCATTCTCTCACCGGGATCGACATTCACCCCGGGGCCACCATCGGCAACCGGTTCGTGATCGATCACGGAACCGGCATCGTTATCGGAGAGACGACCCGTATCGGAGACAACGTGCGGATCTATCAGAATGTCACCATCGGTGCGCTTTCCCTGCCGCCGGGGGCCGGCCCCAAGCTGAGAGAAGCCAAGCGCCATCCCACCATCGAGGACAACGTGATTATTTATTCAGGCGCCACCATCCTCGGCGGGGATACGGTTATCGGAAGGGATACGATTATCGGGGGTAACGTCTGGCTCACGGAATCGGTCCCCCGGGAAACCAAAGTCTTTATCGAACCCCCCAGGCTGATATACAAAAACCATGAAAACGGGAGCACACAAACGGAGGATTTTTATGCCGAACATACATCCTGATATCACCCGAACGGTGGGGGGCACCCCGCTGGTACGAATGAACCGGCTCAGCAGCAGCTTTCAAGCAACAGTGGCAGCCAAGCTTGAATACTTCAACCCCCTGGGCAGTGTCAAAGACCGGATTGCACTGGCCATGCTGGAAGATGCAAAACAAAAAGGCCTTATCACACAGGGATCAACCATCGTGGAGCCCACCAGCGGAAACACCGGCATCGGTCTTGCCTTTGCCTGCTCGGTCATGGGGTACTCCCTTGTCCTTACCATGCCCGACACCATGAGTACGGAACGGGTCAAGCTTTTGAAACACCTGGGGGCCGAACTTGTACCGACCCCGGGGGCAAACGGAATGAAAGGAGCCATTGAAAAGGCAGGGGAAATCCTTGAGTCCACTTCCGGCGCTTTCATGCCGGACCAGTTCTCCAACCCGGCCAACCCGGAAATTCACAGAACCACCACTGCCGAGGAA
>CAYFVA010000330.1:0-2606 GCA_964346265.1 uncultured Desulfobacterales bacterium | reverse complement strand
CTGGTGGAGGACCCGACCCTCAAGGTGAGCAAGGATGAGGAGACCGGTCAGACCCTTGTTTCCGGAATGGGGGAGCTGCACCTTGAAATTATCGTCAGCCGGATGCTCAAGGAATTCAAGACCAACGTCAACGTGGGCAACCCGCAGGTCGTGTACCGCGAGGCCGTGGGATCTGCCGCCAAAGGGCAGGCCGTTTTTGAAAAGGAAATCTCCGGAAAAGAACACTACGCGGACGTCCGGCTGAGTGTTTTACCGCTGGAAAGGGGAGCCGGGGTGAAATTCCGGTCCGCAGTGGATCCTGAAACCGTGCCGGGCCATTTTGTCAAGGCCGTGGAAAAGGGAGCCAGGGAAACCATGGAGAGCGGGTATTACAGGGGATATCCCGTTGTGGACGCGGAAATCGTTTTCGACGGCATCACCCTGGATGAGAACAAAACCTCCGAGCTTGCCTGTTCGGTATGCGCTTCCATGGCATGCCGGGATGCTCTGGAGAAAGCTGCGGTTTATCTGCTTGAACCGATCATGAACGTGGAGCTTTTTGTGCCGGAAGCGTTCATGGGGGATGCCATCGGTGACCTCAATGCCCGGGGCGGACAGGTGGAATCCGTGGACGCCAGGGGGGACACGCAGATCATCAAGGCCATCGCACCGCTCTCCAACATGTTCGGATATTCCACTGCGCTCCGGTCCGTAACCCAGGGAAGGGGGACCTTTACCATGCAGTTCTCCCACTTTGACAAAGTGTAAAGGGGGAGATTATGGCCCGGATCCTTGTAATTTACCATTCCCAGACCGGAAATACCCGACGGATGGCCGAATCCGTCGCCGCCGGCGTACAGAGCGCGGATAACGGGCAGGCGATGCTGAAAAAGGCCGGACAGGCCACCATCGAGGATCTGAGATCGTGCGGCGGCATCGCAGTCGGATCTCCGGAATATTTCGGGTACATGGCCGGCATGATTAAGGATTTTTTTGACCGGACCTACCAGATTGCTTCCGCGAACGTCAACGAGTTCAGAAAACCCTATGTGATGTTCATCAGCGCCGGAAACGACGGGAGAAACACCGAGGTCCAGATGGAGCGCATCCTCACGGGATTCCCTTTCAAAAAAGTATACGAGACCATCATCTGCCGCGGAGAAATCCGGGAGGAAATCCTGGATCAGTGCTTTGAAATGGGCCAGACCATTTCGGCCGGGTGTGATCTGGGCATTTATTGATCGGAACGGCTGCGCCGACCGCCGGGTTTTTTCTCCACCTCTTTCACCAGTTTTTCCGCTTTTTCTCTGAATTTTTCATCCATGTCTCCGGAAAGCGCCTTTTTCAGATGAAACCGGGCATTCTCCATGTTTTCAATTTCTGCGTAGTAGACGCCCAGGTGATAATGGGAAAGGGTGGTTTCTCCTTTTTCCGAATGAATCCGGGCCTTGTAGTACCGGGCTTTCGGCAGATGGTCCGGTAGTTTGCTGAGAACCCGGTCAAAATCCCGTTCCGCGGAATCGAAAAGCCCCAGTTCAATTCTCGCCCGCCCCAGGTGGTAAGTGGCCAAAAGTCCCACCACCGGGTCCGTTTCAATCCCTTCAAGAATATCTGCGGCATTGCGTGCATCTCCGTTGAGAAGGTTCAGTCTTCCGCTTTCCAGAATCAGCATGGGGTCGAATGGACGAAGAGCCAGTGCATTTTTGAGGCTGTCCAAAGCTTCATCGGTACGGCTCTGTCCGGCAAGGGCAAGGGCAAGCCCGTAATGGCTGAAAATTTCATCCGGGTGTTTGGCAAGAATGTTCCGGAATTTTTTCTCTGCCTGGTCGGGTTTGTCATACAGACCGATGAGCCGCGCCTTGATCATCTTGAACCGGTAGTCGTCAACCGTGGGTTTCCCGGGATCGATCTGTTTGCTTTTCAGAAGGGATTCCAGAAAGGAAATTCTTTTTTTGACACCCGGGTGGGTTTTGAAATAGTCCGGGATGTCCTCGGTGCCGTAGTAATCTCTTGCCCGGATTTTTTCCAGGCCGGTGAGAAGGCCGTGAGGGGAGAAACGGGTTTGGGAAAGATAGTTGAAACCGACCTGGTCCGCTTCTTTTTCATGTTCCCTGGAGTAGGAGAGAATTGCGGTCTGACCGGCAGCCATGGAGCCTGCGACCACGGCCTGACCGATATCGGCTTCCCCGCTTGCGCCTCCGATGAGGGCCCCCGCGATAATGCCGGCAAGGGACCCGATGCTCACGATCTTGCTTTTGTCGATGAGCTGGGAGATATGACGCAGCGATGCATGGGCGATTTCATGACCGATGATGCCGGCAAGCTCATCCACTGTATCAAGGCTTGCGATCAACTCCCGGTTCAGGAATATGTTGGCCCCGGGTGCGGCAAAGGCGTTGAAACTGTCATTGTCCACGGCGTAAAACGAGAAGCTGAAAGGCGAAGGCGGAACATGGGCCACGATCTCTTTTCCCACGGAATCCACCAGATGGCAGATGATCGGATCCTTGATGATGGTCTGATTTTTGCGGATCATCCGCATGTATTTTCCGGCGAGCTCCTTTTCCTCTTTGATGGAAATGGCGTGGGCATTGTCCGGTGAAAGGAAGCACATACAGACCAAAAGG
>CAYFVA010000329.1:0-2616 GCA_964346265.1 uncultured Desulfobacterales bacterium | reverse complement strand
GGCACCTTTGAAAACAAGGGTGCCCGTTTTTATGAAAGATATTGAGGGATCGTTACGAATCATGCGCGGATCCACCACGGCTTTGTCCATCACCACGCCGTTGGCGTTGAAGTATTCCAACCCGAATCTTTACCAGAAAATTCATACAATTTTAATACAATCATAATCCCCCGGACACATGCCTGTACTAAAAAAAGGCATGACTCACCGGCAATGTTCGCCGGGGTTTATTACGGATTTTGAAAAAGGGGGATTGTCATGATTTTTGCGGATTTACACGTCCATTCCACAGCTTCCAAGCGGCCGTCGGAATGGTTTTTGAAAAAAGTCGGGGCAAGGGAATCCTACACGGACATTGATACGTTGTACAGTGCAGCCAAGAATGAAACCATGGACTTTGTCACCGTCACCGACCACAACACCATTGAAAACGCAGTTACGCTTCATGAGAAATACCCGGACGACACATTCATCAGTGTCGAGGTGACCACGTACTTTCCGGAAAACGGGTGCAAAATCCATGTGCTGGTATACGACATCACTGCGGTCCAGTTTGAAATCATCGATGCCATTCGCAAGGACATTTATCAGCTCAGGGACTTTCTGAAAGATCAGGATCTTGCCCATTCCGTGGCCCATGCCACCTACAGCATCAACAAGCGCCTTACCATGGAGGTTCTGGAAAAACTGATTCTGCTGTTCGACGTATTCGAAGGGCTGAACGGATCGCGAAACCGACTTTACAGCGAAACCTGGGTCAAGACGCTCAAGAACCTGACCCCTGAAATCATCGATGACCTCAAGGCGAAACACAACATTAAACCGATCAGTGAAGATCCCTGGATCAAGGGGTTCACCGGGGGATCCGACGATCATGCCGGCCTGTTCATCGGACAGACGTACACCACTGCTGCCTGCAGCTGCAGGAAAGAACTGATCGAGCACATCAAAAACAAAAAAAGCCTCTGCGAAGGCAGGTGCAACGATTACAAATCCTTCGCCTTCAGCATATACAAGATATTTTGTGACTATTCAAAGGCCAACCACAACAAATCCGGCGATTCCATCACCGAGATGATACGCAGCACCCTTTTCACATCCAATTCCACGAAACTCAGGGAATGGCTCACCAGAAGGAAAATCCGCAAAGGTAAAGAAGAAAAGGACCGGATCCTTCTCAAGTTCTTCGATCATATCAGTGAGTGGTCCCGGGATTCCCACCTGACAGTGGAGCAGAAAATGGACGGTATCTATGACAACATCTCCGACCTGTACGACGATTTTGTGATCATGATCACGAAATCTCTGATCAAGAGTGCCAAAAGAGGAGAAGCACCCGAGCTTGTGAAAAACTTTTCCGCCCTCCTGCCGGTTCTCTTTATCACGGTCCCGTTTTTCTCTTCTCTCAGGCAGCTGTTTCTGGACCGGGATCTGATCCAGAACCTCCGGGACCGGTACATCAAAAATGGAAGCCGGTCGGAAAACCGGGTTCTCTGGTTCACCGACACCATTGATGATCTCAACGGGGTGGCGGTCAATCTCCGGAACTACATGCGCACGGCTGACCAACAAGGCATGGATGTGAAATTCGTGGTGTGCCGGAAAGAGGATAGCGCTGCCATTCCGCTTTCCAACACCATCGATCTGCCGGGCATATTCTCTTACGCTCCGGATTTTTACAACACGTATACCCTCAACATCCCGTCTCTCCTGAAATCCGTGGACATGATCTACAAATATGCCCCTGAAGAGATCATCATATCCACACCTGGACCCGTGGGCATCATCGGCCTTTTGATGGCCAAACTCACCGGCGTAAAATGCACCGGCATCTTTCACACGGATTTTTCATACCAGGCGGAAATGATCCTGGAAGACGAGGGAATCGCCTCTTTTGTGCAGACGTATCTTTACTGGTTTTACTCCTTCACCGACGAAATCAAGGTTCCCACTGCGGAATACATCCATATCCTTGCCGAACGCGGGTTTGACCGCTCTAAAATGGAGGTGATCAAAAGAGGATTTGATATAAAAATACCCGAACTTTCCCCTGACGATAAAAGCAACTTCTTAGAGGAAAACGGCATTCCGGAAGGAATTACACTTCTTTTCGCCGGCCGGATCAGCCGGGACAAAAATATCGACTTTCTCATGGATGTCTACAAAAAGGTGCTGAAAACCGACCCGGAGGTCAACCTGGTCATCGCCGGAAACGGGCCTGATCTTGCACGGATGAAAGAGATGATGCACGGGTATGACCGGGTATTTTTCCCCGGCCGGATCTCCAGCGAAAACCTGTTGAAAATGTATTCCTGCTCGGACCTCTTCGTCTTTCCGAGCACCACGGATACTTTCGGGATGGTGGTTCTCGAATCTCTGGCCTGCGGTCTGCCCGCCCTTGTATCAGACGCCGGGGGTCCAAGGGAGATCGTGCAGGACAAAATCAACGGATATGTACTGCCGGTTTCCGACACAGGGGAATGGTCAAAAAAGATCCTTGAACTCATCAGTATGATCCGGGAAAAAGACCCGGCCTATGCCGCCATGTGTGAGAGAGCAAGAGAGCACGTGATCGAGCACTACTGTTGGGGCGAAGCACTCACGGATATCCTCGGC
>CAYFVA010000328.1:0-2631 GCA_964346265.1 uncultured Desulfobacterales bacterium | reverse complement strand
GGATTTGAGCTCCTTTTTTAACAGGTTGAAGGCAAGGTTGATTTCCTTCATCCGGTCGTCACCTGCCATGCGTTCCGGACTGTACTTGACCCGGTCCGGATGATACCGTTTGGCAAGTCTCCTGAAAGCCTCCTGTAAATCCTCGCGGCCGGCGGAGGGAGAAAGCTCCATGATTCTCAGTGCGGTCTGAATATCCATATGTCTTCCTTCCTATGCCGAAATCCGAATTTTGTCAACCACCTTATCTCAATGCTTTTGCTTCCCTGCGCCATAAGTGATATGATACGGTAAATGTAACGGAGGATTCATGAACAAACAAGACATTATTCCCTTTTGCTTTGGAAAAGACCCGGATCTTGACGCCTGGTTCACATCTTTCTTTCTGGAAAACCATATTGATCATTTCGCCTATCCCATGAAAGCCGGCTCCAGGGAACAGGTGAAATTCATGGTGTATCTTCCGGACAATGAACGGTATTATCCCTGCTCCGACCACATGTTCGCCTCGATCATGTCCAGGTCAGACAAGAATTTTATGGAAAACCGGTATGCCAAAGCCCACAGCAAAATTTTACGTCTGATTGACGAGCTCATTTATGCGGACAATGAAAACACATTTTTAAAATCCCTCATCCGGATCAAATACAACCACGAGATTCAGATCGGACTGATCATTCCCTCGCGGCTTGAAAAACGCCTGTTTAAAATTTTTGTCAGCCGGACCCATATTGAAGATCCCTGCTCGGAACGCAAACGGGAACGAAACCGCAAAACCCGGCAGGTTCTCGATTCCGACGCTTTCAGAGCCGCGCTGGACCATACCGACGAGACATTTTCCTGCATGATAGAGAGCAGCCTGAAAGAGATCAAGAAAAGAATCGAAACCCTGGAACTCAGACGGCTCTGTACGTTATTGGGGGCGGAGACCCTTTGGCGGTCTGACAATTTTTTACACCCGGAAAAAGAGGACTTCCTTTCGATTTTCAACACACAGATCACGGGAAACGGTTTTGACATCCTTTCTGAAAAACTGCGGGGCAAAAAGAGGAGGATTCTGTGGCTTTCCAACGAGGCCGGTGAGATCATGACGGACATTCTCATGATCCGGTACCTTGCCGAATCAGGGCACACGGTTATTCTTTCGGTCAAGGACGAATCGTTTTTCACCAAAGTCACCAGCGGGGATGTGCACAACGATCCCTCCCTCTCGCCGGCGCTTGAAAATGCAAATTTCATACACGGTAAAGATCTGAGCAAAAATTCCCTTGTAAACATGCTCAAGTCCAATAAAAACATATTCGTCGTATCAGACGGTACCCGGGAAAACCTGAATCTGCTTTTTGTTTCCACCACCTTTTCCAGGCTCTTCAAAGAAGTGGATTTTGTGGTTTCAAGAGGACACGGCCAGAAAAAGAGACTTTTTGATTCCCACTTCGAATTCACCCAGGATATCTTCAGTATCATCAAAGAAGCAGAAGGCCAGGTCTGCATCGATTTCAAGAAAAAGACGGAACATGCGGTGAAATTTTCCCATGAAGCCCTTGAACAAAAGGCCGGTGAAATCATCGAACGCATGAAACAGGCCCGGAATGAGAAAATGACCGTGATGTTCTACAGCGGCATTATCGGCTCGATTCCCGGTAAAATCGATGTGGCCAAAAAGATCATGTCCATATTTATCGATCATCTGCAGAAAGAATCAAACAACCTGTTTATCATCAATCCGTCCTTGTACTACGAACCGGGCATGGATGCGGATGATCTGATGTATATGTGGGAAATCGTGCAGAGAAGCGGTTTTATCGACATATGGCGGTTCCAGACAGCGGATGACATATCGAAATCTTTTGCCCTTATGAATGAAAAAGTGCCGCCCGAATGGATCGGAAAGGACGCCACCTACAGCACCGGCTGTACAAAAGAGATCAGGATCGCCAGGGATGTCCAGAAACGGTTTCCGGAGATGCAGATCATCGGCCCTTCCGTGGAACGGTTCATGCGCCGGCACGAATACGGTGTGGGCAGCATGTATGACAAAAAACTGGCCGGTTCCTGACCGGGCTTGCCCGGCGGGGCTTTCAGAATATCAGGCGGATTTCTGCGCCTTCTCCAGGTCGTTCAGCGCCAGATAAAACGCCCCCACGGCAAGTTCGGCGCAGTGAAATTCCTGTTCAGGCAGTGTCTGCAGGTATCCGATCACATCCTCAAATCTGATATTCCAGGCCCTGTCGACCGATTTTCCCTGTGCCAGTGTCACAACCGTATTCGCACATGCATGGGTATTCATGCATCCGTTTGCGTCATATGAAATGCTGCTGATTCTGCCATCCTGCTGATGAAGAAAAAATTCCACCGTGTCTCCGCAATCCCCTGTACGTCTTCCGTATCCGTCCGGATTCTCGATCCTTTCCTGATAATCTCTGTTCATGGCCATCTCGAGAAACTCAAGGGAATGATCGTTCCAGAAATCAAATGTTTGCTCCGCCATGTTTTCACTCCTAAACGCCATCTTCAAACCATATCATATGCAATCGCACCATCAAATTTCAGTGCAGTATTCTCCATCTGGTGCATCAGGGGATCTGTTTGCTGTTGCATAACCTTATAAACCCTGATACTCTTTTTACCGTT
>CAYFVA010000327.1:0-2638 GCA_964346265.1 uncultured Desulfobacterales bacterium | reverse complement strand
CCCGCCACAACACTCGGCAGAGCGCCTTCCATGCCTGCCACTGCTATGATCACGGATGCATTGTCAATCAGCTCCTTGTGGGCAAAGAGCCGGTGTATTCCGGCGACGCCCACGTCATACACCGTTTCCGCCCGGTTTCCCATGGCCCGGGCCGTGATCACCGCCTCTTGTGCCACCGGGATGTCCGAGGTTCCTGCCGATATCACCAGAATATCCCCGTTTCCCGTAATATCCGGTTCGTATGTGCGAAGCTCCACAAGACCGGCTTCCTGGTGATACCGGGCGTTTTCGAATTGTTCGAGCACGGATTCAGCCTTTTGGGCGTCCATTCGGGTGGCGAGGATGACAGCTTCCCTGCCGGCCATCTTTTCCATGATGCCGATGATCTGCTCCGCTGTCTTTCCCTGGCCGAAAATGACCTCGCAGAATCCTTTGCGGATGGAACGGTGATGATCCACATGGGCATACCCGATATCCTCGAAATAAAAAGTTTCAATATGCTCTTTGGCTTCAGGGATTGAAGTGGTGCCGTCCGCCACTTGTTTCAAAAGTTCGGATATCTGGTTGTGCTGCATGAAATTTACCTGAGTCGCTTGTTTATGCCTGCCGTTTGAGCCAGCCCATCCCTTTGGAGGATTTTCCGTTTTCCCGTGACTCTGCAGGGCCTGCTGTTTCGGTTTCCTTGTGTGCCGGGTTTTTCGAACTTTGCCGGGAATTTGCGGCCTCTCCTGAAGAAGCGGTGCCGGTTTTGCCCCACTTGTACCGGCCGAACTTGAGATATCCCTGGACGTTGTTGAACCGGGCATCCACGGTTTTGGGGATCGGGATGATGTTGCCCTCGATTTTCGGGGCCAGATACTCCCCGATTTCGTTGCTTCCGCCGCCGGACAGGATGATCGAGTCCATATCCCAGTCATCCTCCCACAATCGGCTCAGGTCCCGGGAAATGGCGGACGCCGTATGGTTGTAGACCCGCTTTTTCAGATTCGAAATGTTGTACTCCTTGCCTTTGATCTTGATGCTGCCGGAGGAGACGAATTTAAACATACGGAACAGTTCGATGTCGATGTTGCTTTCCTGCCGAAGCTTGTTGGCGATCACGGAGAAGCACTTTGAAATGCCGGTCTCCATGGTGGATGAGCCCCTCTGGATGTATTTGAGATGGTCGAAAATGGAAAAATCCGTGGTTTTGAATCCGATGTCCACCACCCCGATTTTCTGCATGGCAAGCTTTTTGTCTGCAAAATTGCCGGTGTCGTCAAAAATGAGATTGAAAATGCTGCCGATGGGCTGCGGGATCATGTGGATTTTATCGATTGTGACCTTTTTGTATACATCTTCCCCGTTTTCTTTGTGGAATATGAGATCATGGGTGCCGGTGACGGCTTCCTTGAATCGTCCGGTATCCCGTTTCAGAAAGGCGACGGGAAGACCGGACACCACATTCAAGGGTTCGTTTCCGCTGCAGCACATCCCTGCCGCAGTAACAGCGAGGATTTTCACAAAGTCGTTGATGAACTTGTCCTGTTCAAGGGTGAAGTCCCGGATGCTGGACTGGAGTTCTGCATAGTTGCCCAAAAAATACGTTTTGTCGTTCAGCGTGACATGGAGGTTGGAAGAGGCGGATTCCTCTCCCAGAAGCGAGTTGAACTCAATATCTGCAGCTTCTCCTATAATGGACTTGAAAATGACGGAGTCCGTTCCGTTGTAAGCTTTTGTGAATCCGAAACCCACATCGATCCCTACAATTTCCATGATTGCCTCCTGTGCAGTTCGGGCGTTGTGATCCATCCAACTGATTGCAAACTTTGCGTAAAATCACTATAATATTATACGGATTGTATCAAAAAAGCAAACAGAAGGAATCATTTTCATGCCCAAAGACAGGATTTTTGCACAAAAATCGGATCCGGTTCCCCCTTTCCGGTTTGATGAACGGGTGGCCTCGGTGTTTGACGACATGCTTCACCGCTCTGTTCCGCTTTATCCGGAAAGCATCCGCCTGCAGGCGGAACTGGCTGTTCAATACTATCGGCAGGGAACCCGGATTTACGATCTCGGATGTTCCCACGGGAATCTCGGGGTGATGATCTGCAGCCGGTTCGGAGCAAGACCGTTTGCCATGAAAGCGGTGGACAGTTCCGCCCCCATGATCGAGAAATACCGGGACAGGCTTTCGGACAGGGAAAAACAATCGGTGGAGTTCATCTGTGACCGTATCGAGGATACAACCGTGGCAAACGCGTCTGTTGTTATTTTGAATCTGACCATCCAGTTTGTGGCCCCGGAAAGCAGAGATGCGATTGTACGGAAAATATTCAATGCTCTTGTGCCCGGCGGGGTCCTTTTGTTGACGGAAAAAATCACTCATCAGGCGGATGGCATCCGCCGGCTGTATGAATCCTTTTACCGGGACTTCAAGCTTTCCAACGGATACTCCGAGATGGAAATCAGCCAGAAGCGCGACGCCCTTGAAGAGGTTCTGATCCCGGACACCCTGGACGATCACCTGGCAAGGCTTCAAAGGGCGGGATTCGGCCCGGCGGACGTGTGGCTGAAATGGTTCAACTTCGCTTCCATCCTGGCAGTGAAGCCATAACATTCATGCTCTGCCGGCAAAACAGCACGGACTTTCATA
>CAYFVA010000326.1:0-2655 GCA_964346265.1 uncultured Desulfobacterales bacterium | reverse complement strand
TGCTACAGGCTGTCCGGTTTGATGGACGGGTTCTCCTTGAGGTATTCCAGCCGGTTGAGCCCGTTGATATAGGCAAGCGCACTTGCCGTGATGATGTCCGGGTCCGCGCCTTTTCCAAGCGCCACAAGCCCTTCTTCCATCAGCCGCACGGTTACTTCGCCCTGGGCGTCCGTACCTTCGGTGAGTGCGCTGATGGAGAACCGCAGCAGTTCGGATTCAGTGCCGGTGAGGTCGGAAATGACATTGTATACCGCGTCAATGGGTCCGTTTCCATCCTCTGCCCCTTTTACCTGCCGGTCATTGATGGACAGCTGGACGCTGGCGGTCGGGAACACGGTATTGCCGCATGCCACGTGAATATACTCGAGCCGGAAGATTTCATTGCTTCTCAGAACACTTTCGTTGATCAGCGCCTCGACGTCCTCGTTCTGTATGTCTTTTTTCCGGTCGGACAGCTGTTTGAATTTTTCAAACAGTGTGTCGATTTCATCTTCGCTCAGGCTGTATCCCATTTCTCCGATGTGGTTTTTAAACGCGTGTTTGCCCGAGTGTTTGCCGAGCACCAGGTTGTTCTTCTTGACCCCCACGGTTTCCGGTTTCATGATCTCGTAAGTCATGGGATTTTTCAGCACCCCGTCCTGGTGGATGCCGGCCTCGTGCGCAAATGCGTTGGCCCCGATCACAGGGCGGTTGGGCTGGACCATGATTCCGGTGACCATGGAAACGAGCCGGCTTGTGGGGTAGATCTTGGTGGTGTCGATCCCGCAGGTATGGGGAAAGAAGTTCGGCCGGGTGGTAAGCGACATGACCACCTCTTCCAGGGATGTGTTCCCGGCCCGCTCGCCGATGCCGTTGATGGTGACCTCCACCTGGCGTGCGCCTGATTCCACTGCGGCAAGCGTGTTAGCCGTGGCAAGACCGAGATCGTTGTGGCAGTGGACACTGAGCACCGCCCGATCCATGTTCGGCGTGTGCGCGGTGACGTATCTGACAAGTTCGGAAAATTCAGCCGGAACGGCATACCCCACCGTGTCCGGGAGATTGACTGTGGTGGCGCCGGCATCGATCACCGCCTCAAACACCTGGCAGAGAAAATCCGGGTCGCTCCTTGAGCCGTCTTCAGCGGAAAATTCCACGTTGTCCGTGTAGGAGGCGGCATGCCGGACCGCTTCCACCGCCTTTTCCAGCACCTGATTCCGGTCCATGTTAAGCTTGTACTCCATGTGCAGGTCGGAGGTTGCGATGAACGTATGGATCCGGGGGACGGCTGCATCTTTGATCGCCTCCCATCCCCGGTCGATGTCCGCCCTGGACGCCCGGCAGAGGGCGGCGGTCTGGGATTTTTTCAAATTTTCCGCAATCGAGCGGACCGCGTCAAAGTCCCCCTGGGAAGAGGCAGGAAACCCCGCCTCGATTACATCCACCCCCAGCTGTTCGAGCTGGGTGGCGATCCGCAGCTTTTCCGCCTTGTTCATGCTGGCGCCGGGGGACTGTTCCCCGTCGCGCAACGTGGTGTCGAATATGATGATTCTGTTGTCCTGGTTCATGTGGTCTCCTTTTGCTTTTCACTGTCCATGGCGAGTTTGTACTGGAAACTGTCCGTCAGGGCCTGCCAGCTCGCCTCGATGATGTCTTCTGAGACCCCGATGGTGGTAAAGATGTTGTTTTCGTCCCTGGATTCGATCAAGACCCGCACTTTGGCGGCCGTGCCTTCCCTGCCGTCGATGACCCGCACCTTGAAGTCCACAAGATGCATGTTGTCGAGCTCGGGAAAGATGGTGGACAAGGCTTTTCTCAACGCATTGTCCAACGCGCTCACAGGGCCGTCCCCTTCGGCCGAGGTGATCTCGATTTTCCGGCCCACCTTGACCTTGATCATGGCGTGGCAGTAGCAGGGGCGTTCCTGGTCCTTTTCAATGGTCACCCGAAAGGACACAAGCTCGAAATGCGGCCGGAACTGGTCAGTGAGCTTTTCCATCACAAGCTTTAACGAGCCTTCGGCGATATCGAATTCAAACCCGTCCTCTTCCAGCTCCTTCACCGTGGCCACGATATTTCTGCCGTTCTGTTCGTTGCCTTTCAGATCGACCCCGAGTTCCCTTGCCTTGTACTCGATGTTGCTCTTTCCCGCCTGTTCGGACACAAGGACCCTTCGTTTGTTTCCCACCTTTTCCGGGTCGATGTGTTCGTAGGCTCTTGGGACCTTGTTCACTGCACTCACATGGATGCCGCCCTTGTGGGCGAACGCACTTTTACCCACAAACGGCCGGCTGTTCAGCGGCGTCATGTTGGCGGTCTCGCTGACAAACCTGGAAAGATTCTTGATCTTTTTCAGGCTTTGGCTGGAAATGCACTCCATATTCAGTTTCAATGCCAGGATCGGAATCAACGCGGTCAGATCTGCATTGCCGCATCTCTCTCCGTATCCGTTCACGGTACCCTGGACCATCCGCGCGCCTTTCTGCACCGCACAAACCGAGTTGGCCACGGCCATGGCACAGTCGTTGTGGGCATGGATGCCGTAGATGATCTCTTGTGTTGCGGATTCAAAATGCCGGGTCACCCGGGTCAGGATCTCCTCCACCTCCGAAGGCAGGGAACCGCCGTTGGTGTCACAGAGTACAAGGGTCCGGGCACCGCCGTCATAGGCCGCCT
>CAYFVA010000325.1:0-2665 GCA_964346265.1 uncultured Desulfobacterales bacterium | reverse complement strand
TCTGACAGCTTATGCTTTCAAAATTCGTTGTGCCCGTCAGGACATGGCTGTTTATATGAAAGTATTTGGCAGGTTTCAAGGGGTAAGGGGGTAAGCTAACGGCTAATACCTAATACCTAATACCTGACACCTGATACTTTTGCGCCACAAGGCATGGTATTTATAAAAAGAGGAAAGAATGAGCGAAATTACCACTAACGGTACTGGTGAAGAGGAACGATTCAGGGATATTGATTGGCATTTGTCCGCTTTTGTCAAAGAACTGGGCGGCTCGGAGATTTCTGCGGCAACGGCGCGGATCGTTTCCAGGGAGCTGGGGGACAACCAGGTATGCCTGGTCCTGGATGCGGACAACCCGAGACTGGCTGAATATGAACAGGCCGATCTTCCGCGGATCCCGGCGGATGAATGGAAACGGGCGCTGGAGAGAGACACCGCAGTGGTGGGAAGCCCCGGGGAATACAAACCATTGATTTATGATCACGGCCGTGTGTACCTGCACAAGTATTATGCGTTTGAAAGCCGGCTGGCTGAACGGCTTGCCCGGATGGCCCGGAACGGGACCGGCCGGGATGGAGACGGCGGAGAACTCCCTTCCTGCGTGTACGTACCCGAAGAACCACACGATGACACAGCCGATCTTCCGCCCCGGGAGGCGGCGGATCTGCAGACGGCGGCTGTCGTGGCTGCGGCCGGATCGAAACTCTCGGTGATATCCGGGGGGCCCGGCACCGGCAAGACAACGGTCCTTGCCCGGATACTGGCCGTACTTTCTGAAAACCACCCGGATTTGAACATCGCCCTTGCCGCTCCCACGGGCAAGGCTGCCATGCGGATGAACGAGTCGGTCACTGCGGCGGTCGACCGGTTCGATATACCCGAGGATTTCAAAGAGAGGCTTTTACGGATCAAAGCGGTGACTCTTCACCGCCTTCTGGGATACAGCTTTCGGATCAAGGGATTCCGGTACAACGCGGACCTCGAGCTTCCATATGACATGGTGGTGGTGGACGAGGTCTCCATGATCGATCTGTCCCTGATGACCTGTCTTGTGGATGCACTGGCTCCGCGCACCGGTCTTGTGCTTCTGGGGGACAAAAATCAGCTTTCGTCCGTTGAGGCGGGCAGTGTGCTGGCGGACATCTGCAGCGCGTTCGGGGTGAACCGGTTTTCCCCAAAGTTCGCCGACCAGGTGAACCGATTCATCCGGCAGGAGAATAGCAGAATCCGGGCGGCAGGAGAAGGAAAGACAGGCGAATCCATGGATACGGTGGTTCATCTGGAAAGGAGTTTCCGGTTCAAGTCGTCCACCGGAATCGGAAAAGTCAGCCGGAAAATCGTGGAAAACGCTGCTGTCCCTTCTATCCTGGAAGATATGGAATCGGGCGGCAACGAATGCGTGTTCCGGTCTTACAGGGAAGACGGGATTGCGGGAATGCTCGAACAGGAGAGTGTCTCTGACCGGCTGGCTCCCTTTTTGAATGCTGATGATCCCCAGGAGGCCCTTGACAAACTTTCCGGTTTCATCGTTCTGACACCGCTTGGCTCCGGTCCCTGGGGGGTTCATGAAATCAACCGGCAGACGGAAGCGATGCTGGCGGAAAAAGGGTTGGCAGACACGGCGGCTGAATTTTACGATCACAGGCCTGTCTTGATCCTGGAAAATGATTATTCCCTGGATCTCTTCAACGGGGATACCGGCGTGATTCTGACGGATGAGACCGGCAGCAGACGGGCCTTTTTCAAGGGGCCGGACGGCATCCGGCAGTTTATCCCCGGTCTTTTGCCGGCCCACCAGACCGCGTTTGCCATGACGGTGCACAAAAGCCAGGGGTCGGAATTCACGGATGTGCTTTTCGTGATCCCGGACAGACCTTCCCCGGTCATGACAAGGGAGTTGGTGTATACGGCCGTCACCCGGGCACGAAACTCCGTCACCATACGGGGGGACCGGGATGTGCTGGCACAAGCCCTGGACCGGCGGACCGTGAGAAGCTCGGGTCTTGCCCGGCTGATCCGCAGGTATTCGGTTTCTTCAGACCGGTGATGAGCGGCCGGGACAGGTTGTCCGGAAGATTGTCCCAAGACCTGTTTTTTTTTAATGGATTGAGGTTTATACGTTGTTGTGGTTGACTTTGGGCAAGAGATGTCTATTTTTGAAAAACGGCACAACAAAAAAAAGAAACAATCGACCGGAGGAACCGGGCATACCAATAGTGCGTATGCCTTTTTGGGAGCAGGGAACAAGGAAAGCTTCGAACAGAGGCGGCAGACGTTCATACAAACATACGGAGGAATCATGGATCTGAAAGAGTATTTTGAAAACAACAGGGGAACGGGAATCATCTCAACCGCGGATAGCGAAGGGAACGTGGACTGCGCCGTGTATGCACGGCCTCATGTGATGGAGGACGGAACCATCGCGATGATCATGCGCGACCGCCTGTCGCACAGGAACCTTGAGTCCAATCCAAAGGCGGCGTACATGTTTATTGAAAAAGGTCCCGGATACAAGGGAAAACGCCTGTTTTTGACCAAAATCAGAGAAGAACAGGACAGTGAACTCATTGCATCGCTCAAGCGGCGCACATATTCCGAGGACGACGCCCCGACCGGTGAAGGGAAGTTTCTGGTCTACTTTACAGTGGATAAGGAACTGCCCCTG
>CAYFVA010000324.1:0-2671 GCA_964346265.1 uncultured Desulfobacterales bacterium | reverse complement strand
ATGCATATGGATAAAATATACTACATGAAATCAGGAGGAGGCAAGTCTTATTTTTGCAAAAGAAACAGGCTGGGGCACGAGTGCACCAGCCTGAAAAGTATTGACTTTATTGGGATCAGGATTTTTTTGCCGGGGTTTTTCCGTGAACCCTATTCGATCTCGAAAGCCCGCTCCCCGTGAATGGCGCTGTCGAGACCCTCGATTTCGTTGTCCTCTTTTACCCGCAAGCCGCCGGCCAGGATTTTGGTGGCGTATACCACTACCAGCGTGCCTGCGGCAGTGAAAATTATGGTGGCGATGATGGAGGCCGCCTGGATCAAAATCTGGCCGGGATTGCCGTAAATCAGGCCGCTGGCGCCTTCGGTAATTCCCGGGTCAGCGAAAATTCCTGTGGCCAGACCGCCCCAGATCCCGCACATGCCGTGGACGCCGAATGCATCCAGGGAGTCGTCATACCCGAGTTTCCGTTTCAGCACAGCCACGCTGTAATACCCCAGGATGCCTGATACCAGTCCGATTGCAAGGGATGCGGCAAGGTTCACAAACCCGGCAGCAGGAGTAATGGCCACAAGTCCGGCCACGATTCCCGAGGCAAGTCCCAGGACCGTTGGATTTCCTGTGTGCCGCCATTCCACGAACATCCAGGCAAGGCCGCCCACGGCAGCTGATGTATTGGTTACAAGGAATGCGGAAGCAGCCACCCCGTCCGCGGCAAGCTGGCTTCCCGCATTGAACCCGAACCACCCGAACCAGAGAAGGGCGGCCCCAAGGGAGGTCAATGCGACACTGGAGGGGAACATGGCTTCTTTACCATACCCGATCCGCTTGCCGAGCACCAGAGTGAGCACCAGTCCAGCCACGCCGGCATTGATGTGCACTACGTTTCCCCCGGCGAAGTCCAGGGCTCCCATGGACCCCATCCATCCGCCGCCCCAGACCCAGTGGGCGATGGGACAGTAAATCAATGTCACCCAGAGCACCGTGAAGATGAGCCAGGCGGAAAACTTCATCCGGTCCACAATGGATCCAAGCACCAGTGCCACGGTGATCCCGGCAAAGGTCATCTGGAAAACAACAAAGAGGAGAGTGGGGATGCTCCCGGACAGAGAGGAGGGCGTAATCCCTCTTAGAAACAGATGATCCAGGCCGCCTATGATACCGGCCTTGTCCGGTCCGAACGCCAGGGTATACCCCCAGCTGACCCAGATCACGCTGGCCAGGCAGTAGGCGACAAACGTCATGGCGAACGTATTCAAAAGATTCTTATACCTGGACATTCCGCCGTAAAACAATGCCAGCCCGGCAGGCGTCATCAACATCACAAGAGCTGTGGCTGCGATGATCCACGCCGTATCCCCGGAGTTCAGCCCTCCGTCCTGTGCAGATGCCGGTGCCGCTGTAAACAATAGAATCCATGCCGCAGTGAACAGATGTGTCGGTTTCATTTTCCGTCTTCCCCCTTTTCTTTCTCTCTGATAATTGTGTTCCCGCCCTGTATTTCATACACGGGACGGGCCGGTGAACGAATATTTGCTCTATATCAGAGCAAAGTGCGTGCCATTGTATGATCAGCAGGGAAAGACAGGGAACACCAGGTGTTTTGCAGGAAACATACACCGAAAATGTTTCAAAATTGTAATTATATGGACCTATATTTAACAAAATTGTAATAAAATGTGTAAGATTCGACATCTCTGTAACAAAATTGAAAACGCAGAGCAAAAAAAGTGTGGATGGAGAATCAGACCCAATCTCTTCTTTCATGCGAGGCCGGAATCGTATATGATACAGATTTCAAACGGCCTTGCCGTGCAACCACTTAACAGGAGAAACCCATGATCCGGCTCGGCCTTTGCTGCATATTCAGAGAGCATCCCGTGAAATTCCGCAGAACCACGGCAAAATTTCTTTCCACCTTGTCTCTTTTTGAGCAAAGAAAACGTCTGGCCGGGATCTGCCTTCACAATGCCCAAAGCCTTCAAAAATCCCTTGAATTCTGCCGAAAGATGGGAATCGGAGATTTTCGAATCAACAGTCAGATCCTGCCGCTCAAAACCCACCCGGAGGCGGGATACGACATGGCCGACCTGCCGGGCTGCGATGAAATCATCGGCACCTTCAGGGCCTGCGGCGAGTTCAGCCGGCGATATGACATCCGGACCAGCTTTCATCCGGACCAGTTCATCATTTTATCCTCTCCAGATCCAGGGGTGGTGGAACGCTCGATTGCCGACCTCGAATACCAGGCCGAAGTGGCGGGCTGGGTGAATGCCGACGTGATCAACATCCATGCAGGAGGGGTTTACGGGGACAAGAACGCCGCCCTTGAACGACTTGTCAAAACCATCGGCACGCTTTCCGATCCGGTGCGGCAACGGCTGACCCTTGAAAACGACGACCGGAGTTATACCCCTGAAGACCTTATTCCCCTGTGTTCCCAAACCGGAATCCCGCTGGTGTATGATGTCCACCACCACCGGTGCCTGCAAGACCGGTTGACAGTGGCTGAAGCCACACTCAAGGCTGTTGATACCTGGGACCGGGAACCGCTCTTTCATCTCTCTTCCCCGCTGAACGGCTGGGATGGCCCGGATGTCCGGAAGCACCACGACTATATCGATATCAATGATCTCCCCGACCTCTGGCGATCCATGAACATCACCGTGGAAGT
>CAYFVA010000323.1:0-2680 GCA_964346265.1 uncultured Desulfobacterales bacterium | reverse complement strand
CCAGCCATTATGGAATGAATGTTGTATGATGTCATGGGGTTTTCCGCCATTGTTTTGTATTCGTCAAAAAAGGTTTCGGTCAATTTCCCACTATCCCGATTAAATAGAAAACCCCATTTTTTGTAAAGATGAATAAAAAAAAAGGAGATCAAGGCCAGATTGAATAATCTGGTGCTTCCGAAACAGAAGTGCTGCAGAAAAATGTGTTTTCCCTTTTCCCCGATGTAAGGGACATCGTCCAGGAAAGATCGGCCGCCCTTTGTTTCTGGGCGCCTTCGCGGTCAACAATCTCATCCACCACTTGAGCTTTTCCTAGGTGGCTCCGCTTTGCCACTTCCCTCGTGCTCTGCATCACGCTTGCCGGCAAAGAAGTCCCAGATGTACGAGGATGCATCAAACCCCTTTAAATTTTGATCCTCAGGTAGAGAGCGGGTTACCGATCCGCCGGGCCATTGGTGCCCCCACCCTTCGAGGCGACAGAGGCGGACAACCGGCTTTCCGTGTTTGTTCCTCCCCGTCTTTTCCTGCACAGTGCCTTGGTATAGCAAACGACTCTCGCCAAGATCTTCAGACTGATTAACGCGCGCCCAAAATGAGACCGCGTCATTGACCGAGAGGTATGTTCGTCCATTGCGTTTTCGGTCGGCTCTGCCGCCTTCATAGGGAATCGAATCATCTTCCGTTCCATGAATGACAAGCATCGGAACGGATCCCGCCGGTTCGGGCAGACACCATTCCGGCGCATCGAGCGTTTCACGACTTCCGAGAGCCCCAGACACGACGGCGGCACCGGCCAAACGGGACGACCGTTCTGCAGCATATCGGTACGTCATCATGCCTCCATTGGAGAACCCGACCATGAAAATACGGCGTTCATCAAGGACATAGCGCTCCAGAAGATAATCAATGAGCGCGTCGATATACGCCACGTCGTCCCACTCGTCGCGGGCGGCTTTTCCGCAACAATGACCTGCGTTCCAGTGTTGCAGAAAGCCCCAGATCCCGATTCCTTCCGGGTAAACCACGAAAAAGCCTTCTCGGTCGGCAAGAGAGGACCACTCGGCCCAGCGGTCCATTTGTCTGGCCGTGCTGAAAGCCCCGTGCAACACGAGAACAAGCGGCATGGGCTGCGTCGCGTCATAGCTGACCGGAATATGCTCGACCGCACTACGGCTGTATTTGCCTGTGTGATAGTCAAAGGTGAGATCCATCCGGTCGAGGAGTCTTTTCGCATCCTGGACAAAAAAAGCGCGCCATGCGGGATGATCGGCTGTTTGTTCCGCCCCGTGTGCCAGCACCCACTCCAAGTCTTCCTGAAAGGCTTTCAGGTTCTTCATTTTAGCATGAAAATACTTTGCTCGACCCCAACGGGGCAGGAGCTGGTCAGGGGCGTTGTCGACCGCTGCGTCAAAATACTCCGCAGCCTTTTCGCGGTCACCCCCCACGCTCACGGGGATCGACAGATAATAGGCCCCCCAGACAAAATCCAGCAAGGGATATTTCCCGTCCGGCCTGATCTTAGTCATATGTTCCATAACTCGCCTGGCTCTGGTTATCCAGCGATAATTCAGCGCCTGACCGGGTGCCCACCGGGTCTCTTTGAACATGTAGAAGACGGCATTGACCCAGAAGAACATGGCATCCATTTCTCTCTCTCCCAGAGCCTCACAAGCCACCCAGGTCGGTTTGCCATCCTTGATGCCATTCTGAAATGCAGAGTTTGTGAACATGACCGCTTCCGCATAACGCATGGCCTTGAGAAAGTTGGCGTATTTCTGTGATCGCGTTTCGACATAGGCATCCCCAAGCAGCAAATGCAAGTGGGACAATGCAATGTTGGCTTCAACGTTGAGCGGGTCCAAATCCACAACGGCCTGATACGAATTTATAGCCGATTTTACGCTCTCGGCAGATGTCGCGCCTTGGGCTGCCTGTTCTGCCAGACAAAGCAAAGCCGGAACATCCTTCGTGGAGGTGCCCCCCTGCAGATCAGGCCACTGGGGTTGCCACATCATGCATCCCGAACTCAGACTCAACAACAGCAAAATCCCAACAGAAAAAAGACTCTTCAGACCGGACATCGTGTGACTCCTTTTATATTAAACAGAAGGCGGGTTGAAAGAAAACTGCAAGTTGTTATTTTTCAAAACGTTGAAAAATAACCGGCTGTCACTCACCTGCCACATGGCATGATTTTCGGCTGTAATCCGAGCAGTTGGAAGAACTTTCTCCGAAACGGAGTCGGGTTCGAGAGTTTGAAAAAAACGATAGAATGAAAGGAGTTGACAAACAAAATAATAGGAAATTGCTTTTTCCCGGCACACATAGCAAATCCAGCAAACCTCCTTTTCATCATAATCGCTTCCGCCTCACCACGGGGTGAGGCAGGATCGACGACTCCCCACAGATGTAAATATTCCGGAAACCACCTCTTATAAATATACCTATTGAGAGAGGAGGGTTTTGTCAATATAAAATTTTATAAACCGGACAATTGGATAAGCCAATTCCCGGGATGATAAAACTCAACCCTGGAGGTATTTTCATATGAAAGTCCATGCCGTCTTCCCGGCATCAGCCGATCCGGTGGTACCTTTCGCTCAGGCTCGCCACCCGTCAAGAGCGTCCAGGAGGCTTTGGGCGGCCTTGCGGTTCATGCCGGGAAGTGAAGCGATTTCGT
>CAYFVA010000322.1:0-2684 GCA_964346265.1 uncultured Desulfobacterales bacterium | reverse complement strand
CAGATTATACCGGCTCCGTCCAGAGGCAATGATGGAAATCCTGCGCTGAAAGTTTGACGCGTTTTTTTGGGCAATTAGTTCAAGATGGATCCGGAAATCAAACGGCACAAGTCCGGTGTCCGCCATTTCCGGCCATTCCACCGCCATGACGGCCTTTTGGCGGACATATTCGTAAAATCCGGTCATCTCGAGTTCTTCCTCGTCTGAAATCCGGTACAGATCCACATGAAACAGCGGGATTCTGCCGGGATATTCACTGATGATGTTGTAGGTGGGGCTGGTGACGTAATACGAATCCGGGACGTCCAGGCCTTTTGCAAGGCCCTGGACAAACGTGGTTTTTCCGGCACCGAGGTCTCCGGTCAGGGCGATGTGGGTTTTGTCCGTCAACCGCCTGCCGAAATTTTCGGCAAGGGTCCGGGTGTCCGTGTCCAGCCGGGTATGAAATTCCCTGATCATGCAAGTTCCGTATTGATCACTTTCGGGATGGCGCGGAGCATGTCCGATGCCAGGAATCCCGGACCTGAAGTTTCTTCGGCCAGAAAATCTCCGGCGAGCGCGTGGATGTGTACGCCTGCCGCTGCAGCAGTTTCCGGTGTAAATCCCTGGCCGGCAAGGCCTGTAATGATGCCGGTCAACACGTCCCCCATCCCGCCCGTGGCCATGCCCGGGTTCCCTGCCGGGCAGATAAAGGCAGGTCCGTCAGGCACGGCGATAACGGTTTTGGCTCCTTTGAGGACGACGATGACGGCGTGCTGATCGGCAAATTCCCTGGTGCATGACAGGCGGTTCTCCTGTATCTCTTTTGCCGTCCGGCCGGTGAGCCGGGCCATCTCGCCTGGATGGGGCGTCAGGATAATCCGGCCGGCTGCCTCTTTGAGTATATCCGTTTGTCCGGCAATGATGCTCAGGCCGTCCGCGTCGATGACAAAAGGAATCTCCACGGTTTTGATCAGTTTTTTCAACAATGCGGCCGTGCCGCTGCCGGTTCCGGAACCGGGCCCGAAAGCGAACGCGTCTTTTTCCTTTAAAAGATCCACAATCCGGTAATAGGCTGAGTCATCCACGCATCCGTCAGCATCCCGGGAGAGGGGATATGTCATGGGTTCCGTTACCTGGGGTTCCACTGCCTGGTTGATCCCTTCCGGGACCCCGAGGGTGACCAGTCCGGCTCCGGTTCTGGCGGCTGCATTGGCGGCAAGGGCGGCTGCACCTGTTTTTCCCGGGGAACCCCCCAGGATGAAGACATGACCGTAATCTCCTTTGTGGGAGGTTTTTATTCTGGGATGAAACAACCTTTTGACATCTTCGGTTTCAAGCAGGCTGACCCCGCCGTGGTGTTTGTCACTGATGAAGCCGGGAATTCCGATGTCGATAACCGCAACGGTGCCGGTGTACCCGTCTCCCGGATGCAGGATGTGGCCGGTTTTGGCATGGCCGAAGGTGGCCGTGGCCGCGGCCCTGATGGCGGTGCCGCACGGTTTGCCTGTATCCGCGTTCAGTCCCGAGGGAATGTCGATGCTGAAAACCGGCAGTCGGCTCAGGTTGACGGTATCGATCACATCCTTGAAAAATCCCCTGACATCGGATGTAAGCCCGGTGCCCAGGATACCGTCCACAAAAAGGTCATGGTCCAGGATTTCCTCCTTGAGCTCTTCAAAAGTTTCCGCATCCGGGACTTCGCTCAATGAGGCGTTCGGGTGCTTTTCAGACAATTTTTTGGCAAGGTCGAGATTGGTTCGGGCGTCCCCTTTGACTTTGTCGATTGCGGACAAAAGGAAAATATTTACGGCAATGCCCTGTTCCATGAGATAGCGGGCGATCACGAATGCGTCTCCGCCGTTGTTTCCCCTGCCTGCAAGAACGCAGACTTCCATTGAGTGGATATCCGGGAATTCGCGCATAATGATGTCAAAAGCCCCTCTGCCGGCGCTTTCCATCAGAACGATGCCGGGAATCCCGAAATCCTCTATGGTTTCTCTGTCCATTTTCTGCATTTGTTCCGCGTTTACCAGATACATATGTCGCCCCTTTCCAGTATGTGTTTCTTATAGTATGATACCTAATCGCTTTTGAATGGAAATTCAAGGGTAAATCGGCCAAAGGAGGCAGATGTACGACCGGATTGAAACAATCGGCAAGTCCGTAATTCAGCACGGAAAGCAAAATGACCGGGTGTATCTTATGAAACTTGCGGCATCGGATTTTCCCGGTATTATTCCACAGCTTGAAGAAATGGCGGTAAAAGAGGGGTACGGGAAAATTTTTGCAAAACTGCCGGGCTGGACACGGAAGGAAATGATCCTGCAGGGATACAGGCTCGAGGCATCGGTTCCCTTTTTCTACAATGCAGAGGACTCGGCCGTGTTTTTTGCCAAATTCATTGATCCGGCCCGGGAAACCATGGAAAAAAAGACCCGGGAGGCGCTCACCGGTATCATAGAAAAGGCGGGGTCCCTGTTTTTTGAAGAAAAGGAAATTTCCGTTACAAGTTCTTGTGGCATTCATCTTCTGGACAAAACCCATGCTTCCGCCCTGTCCGATCTGTACCGCAGTGTATTTGCTTCCTATCCGTTTCCGGTGTTTGAGCCGGAGTACATTAGAGAATCCATGGACACTCACACGCTGTATTTCGGGGTTTTTGACGGCGGACGCCTGGTGGCGGCGTCAGGCGCGGATATGGA
>CAYFVA010000321.1:0-2714 GCA_964346265.1 uncultured Desulfobacterales bacterium | reverse complement strand
TTTTCCGTGATCTTTTGCCAATGGCTTTGTCCTGACGGTAAGGATTGACCTTAGCAGTTAATCGTATTACATATGATCAGTTTTTGTCTTATAAGTACTATACCAGATTGAATATGAAATCAAGAATTATGCAGGTAAACAGGATCCGTATAAGGGAGACCGGGGTTTGACATGAATGTGGTGAACGAAATCTCCCTTTTGTATGAAATCAGTGAAGCACTGGACGAATACGTGGATTTGAAAAAATCCCTATACAAGGTTCTTTCCGTTCTTTCCCGGTCGCTGAACCTGATCCGTGGAATTATTTTTCTTGTGGATTCGGAAAAGGATGTGATCCGTATCGAGGTGGCCCACGGGATCCCCGAAGAGACCAAGAAAAAAGTGACATACCAGCTCGGTGAAGGCATCATCGGCAAAGTCGTGCAAACAGGTGAGCCCGCCGTGGTGCCCAGGATCAGTGAGGAACCTCTGTTCCTGGACCGGACCGACTCCCGCCATGCCGTGGAAGGACAGGAGTATTCCTTTATCTGCGTGCCGGTGAAAAAGAAGGACCGGGTGATCGGAGCCGTGAGTGTGGACCGGCCGTTCGAAGGCAGCGTCTCTTTGCAGAACGGGGAGCAGATCCTCTCTGTGGTTGCCACCATGATCGCCCACCATGTGATCAATCTGGAAATCTTCCGTATCGAAAAGGAGCGTCTCAAACTCGAAAATGAGCGGCTGAAGACCGAACTGGAGTCGAAATACAGTTTCACCAACATCATCGGCAACAGCAACAAGATGCGCGAGGTCCTCCAGATGGTCTCCCAGGTTTCGAGAAGTAACGCCACGGTGTTGATCCGGGGCGAGAGCGGAACCGGCAAGGAACTTGTGGCCAACTCGATTCACTACAACAGCCACAGGAGTGACGGCCCATTTGTAAAGCTGAACTGTGCGGCCATCCCTTCCAACCTCATTGAAAGCGAACTGTTCGGTCACGAAAAAGGGTCATTTTCCGGCGCCTCCCACATGAAAAAAGGCAAATTTGAAATGGCGGACAAGGGAACGCTTTTTCTCGATGAAATCGGCAATATGGATATAAGCGTGCAGGTCAGACTTCTGCGGTTTCTCCAGGAGAAAGAGTTCGAACGGGTGGGCGGATTACGCCCGATAAAGACCGATGTCCGGATCATTGCAGCCACCAACAGCAACCTCGAAGAGATGCTCAGGGAAGGACGGTTCCGGGATGACCTGTACTTCCGGCTGAATGTGTTTCCCATCTACATGCCCAGCCTGAAAATGCGGAAAACCGACATCATCCTGCTGGCAGACTTTTTTCTGGAAAAATACGCAAAAGAATATTTCAAGGATATCAAACGGTTCACCACACCGGCCATTGACATGCTCATGGAGTACCACTGGCCGGGGAACGTACGGGAGCTGGAAAATGCCATCGAACGGGCGGTGATTCTCTGCAACGACGGAGCTATCCACAGCTACCATCTGCCGCCGAGCCTGCAGACCGGTTTGAAAAGCGAAACCCTTTCCGACCTCACACTGGAAGACGCGGTGGGAAATCTGGAAAAAGAAATGATTGTCGATTCCCTGAAAAACACCCGGGGGAATGTAACCAATGCAGCAGCCCTTCTGGGCGTCACCGTTCGAAAATTTTCATACAAGGCGGGAAAGTACGGTATCGACTACAAGGACTACAGGTAGAAAAGAGGACTGGAAACGGGCCGCACCGGAGAATTCCGGCACGGCCCGTTTTATGGTTCTTCGGTTACATGTCCCGCTTGCGCATGGCAATGGATATGCAGACCGCCGCTCCTCCCCAGGTGAGGAGAAGTCCGAATATCATGAAAACAATTGCTGAACCTGACATATTGACCTCCTTATTCGTCTTGCGGATTGGTTTCAAGAATCGTTGCGTCCGACCATCCGGTCTTTCCAAGTATGATGCCGATAATCAGGATCGCAAGGGCGACGGCCCAGCCGAAACTTACCAGTGCCGTTGTTGCATAGTCTCCGTACGGGGTACTGAATTCCTGGATAAAATTCTGTATCGCAGTGACACCCAGAACCAGCGGGGTGATGATCTTAATTGTGAATTCCCACCATTTTCCTATGCGGAAATCCGAAATCGGCTCGAAATGATCGCGCAGAACCGCAGTTTTGAAAAGCCAGCCGAGAATGACCACTTCCACCAGACCGGACAGTACGACACCGAATCCCATGACCCAGTGATCCACGATATCGAGGATATAAAGACCTCCGCCAGTGGTAAAGATCAGGCTGACCAGGCCGGCGATGAGCGTGTACGCCACAACAACCTTGCGGCGGGCGACGTTCAGTTTTTCACTGAACGAAGAAACCAGCACTTCGTTGATGGAAATGAACGAGGACAGCCCGGCAAACGTCAGGGAGAGGAAAAACAGCACCCCGATCAGCTGCTGCATGGCCGGCAGTTCGTTAATGGCCTGGGGGATGGTGGCAAATGCCAAAAACACCCCGGAAAGTTTGGCCGGGAGTTCACCACCGCTCTGATGCATCATGTAGCCGAGAATACTGAATATCGCAATCCCGGAGAGAATACTGAAACCGCAGTTCAAAAGAGCGGTCATAAACGCATTATTCACAATGTCCGATTTTTTTGGCAGGTAGCTGGAGTAAGTGATCATGATGGCAAACGCGATGCTCAGTGTAAAAAAGATCTGTCCGTATGCATCAATCCAGAC
>CAYFVA010000320.1:0-2721 GCA_964346265.1 uncultured Desulfobacterales bacterium | reverse complement strand
GCGTCTTTCGGGCATTCCTTGATACAGGCGCAGCAGTGAATGCAGTCCTCGTCACGGGTGGCATAGCCGTTCGATTCATCAATTGCATCCTTGGGGCAGACGGTGACACATACGCCGCAGTCGTCACACTCGTCGGTTACATTGATAAACTGAAACCGCCCGGGGCTGGTGAGCTCCTTGTAGGGGAAGTTGCCGGGCACTTCCACCACGGACAGGCCCTGGAGACCCTCCGCCTCCTGAAGAATTTTTGAAATTTGCCCGCCAAAGGACCGGGCCTTTTCCAGATCTTTCTCATCCGGCCGACCAGGGGCGATCTCAAAATCTTTGCTGCAGAACGAATGTTCTCCGATAAAGACCCCTCCGGCCACGGGGATGCTGCCGATCTCTTCGGCGATATCCTTGAGTTCCAAAAGCGCGTCATCATAATCCCGGTTGCCGTACAGCACCACAGGAACCGCCACGCAATTCCTTGTCCGGAGGCGTTTCAAGTACTCCGCCGCCTCGGCCGGAATACGGCCCGCATACACCGGCGCACCCATCAGAACGAGTGCGTTTTCCAGTTCAGGCAACTCCTTTTTGCGGGTCTCCGGATCCGTTATATCAATGACTTTTGATACCTCTTTTCCCAGCCCCTGCGCTACCGCTTCAAGGATCATCCTCGACGTACCCGTCGGGCTGAAGTAGATCATAACCGTATGTTCCATTTTCATTCAGATCCCCTGTAGTATTTTATGTACACCTTTTTCTTTATCAAATCAGATTTGGTCTGTATTGGGGTCAACGGATTCTGAACCGCCTGACTCCGGTTTTTGTTGAACCATAGAGTAAAACGGAATCAAAGATTTTGCAAGGGTGCTCGAAAATTCCCGGATCCGCAGAAGGAAAATAACGGAACCAGATGGCGGGTATGAAATTCCGAATTTTGACGCCAAAGGTGTCAAAATTTGTACAAAAGAGAAGGGGGGATAATGCAAAAAGCGGTTTCAGACAGAATCCTGTTTTCTTTCTTTGAACCGGCGGAACATGAAATACAGCGGATTCCGGCATAAGGGGCGGGTTGCGGAATCCGTTTTCATGACTATTTTATTGTGTAATGCATGTTTTTTGCATATATAATAGAAAAGGTTCATGAAGAAACCGAAGAAATAGAACAAGGAAGGTGAGTATGGCGATCAGTATCAATTCCGGAATGCAGGGCGAAGCTGCTGCGAACCGGCTGAACAACGCACATGCATCTTTGACGCAATCCATTGAAAGAATCTCCACCGGCAGAAAAATCAATTCCGCTTCCGATGATGCGTCAGGGATGGCCATTGCAGACGGCCTGCGAAGCCGGGCCCTCGGCATGGGACAGGCAATGAAAAACGCAGCGGACGGGATTTCCATCACACAGGTGGCGGACGGTGCGCTCGGTGAAGTCTCCAACCTTGTCACCTCCATTCGAACCAACGCGCTTCAGGCGGCCAATGACGGGCAGTCCGCGGAAAGCCGGGAGGCGATCCAGGCGGATATAAACAAATCCCTTGAAGCTTTAGACCGAATTGCAGAGACCACTTCCTTTAACGGACAGAAACTTCTTTCGGGAAACTTTTCAGACAAGCAGTTCATGGTCGGGGCAAATTCAGGAGAGACCGTTGATATCTCCATCAGCTCCGCTGAAAGCGCAAAACTCGGCAGTCCCGGTGAAAAAGGGTCCTTGTCCGATATTGATGTAACCACACAGGAAGGCGCCCAAAACGCGGTAGCTATAGCGGATGAGGCCTTGAAACAGGTGAATGAAACCCGTTCCGATATCGGATCCACCCAGAACCAGCTGACCTCGACGGTGAACAATCTGAGCCAGTCCCGGGTCAACGCGTTCCAGGCCGAATCCCGGATACGGGATACGGATATTGCGGAAGAATCCATGAACATGAACCGGGCCGAGCTTCTTCTCAAAGCACGAACGTTTGCCCAGGCCCAGGCCAACGCATCCGCAAAAAACGTCACCAATCTGCTCGGTTAGGCAGCAAGTTAAAATAAGTTGTGCTTATTGCGCCGAATTTTTATTTGTTTTCAAGGCGGGACAAGGTGCGCATAACGAGCTATGTAAGCCTTGTTCCAACGAAGAAAACAGATAAAAAGGCAAGCAAGATGTATAAGTTATTTTCACTTGATGCCTTAGTGTATCGGAAATCATAAGACACAACCTGTGGAGGAATTATTTATTTCCGACGGCCTTAAAGGATCTGATACACAGCGGGGTCAATCCTGCCGTCTCTGCAGGCCGGGCATTTGCTCGGCTTTTTCAGTCTCCTGCGGCTTTTGAATTCAAACCCGCAATCCTTGCAGAAAAAAGGGGATACATCCAACTTTTGTTTCCTCTGTTTGACGGTTTTATCGATGGATTCCAGATGATGGACCACATCCTTTTCCATAATTCCGACTGCCTGGGAAATCTCCCGTACCGTCATAGGATCCGACTCGAGAAGACGTATAATTTCCTGCCGAATGGTCTGCTTTCTCTCGTTTTTCACACTGTCAGCAGATTTTCTTTATTTTTCAGGATCTCCGTCAGGGGCGCCCCCCAATATTTCACCTCGACATTGAGGCCCTCCAGCGCTTCCGTCACGCCCAGCTGGTCCGCACAAGCCTTGCAGGCAGTGACATGGACCCCTGCTTTCAATGCTTTGCCCACCATTTCCCGAACACTGTCATCTTCCCCCGCCAGTTGGGCGGCAG
>CAYFVA010000319.1:0-2721 GCA_964346265.1 uncultured Desulfobacterales bacterium | reverse complement strand
TTCCTTTGATGTCAGACAATTTTGTATATGAATTGACAGGAGACCTACGTATGGACGTCCAGGAAACCAAAGGCACGGACGATATTCTTTTTATCTTGTGCAAATCGATTCAGCGGGTACTGCAGAAGGCCACCGCACAGAAGATCACGTTTTTCCCGTTGGCCCAGACCATCAACAAAACTACCATGAGGCCGGATATCGGCTGCTTCACCGTTTTTGAAAGCGAGGTGTCCGGGGTTGTGCTTATGAATTTTTCCGCTGAAGCGGCGCTGGATATCTATAAAAGCTACATGATGAACATGAAGATGCCGGAAGAGGAGCTTTCGAAAAACCATACGTCCGACGACGTGGGAAATGTACTGGGCGCTCTTGTGGACCAGGGTATGGGACATTTCCAGAACGATCTCAGAGAAGAGCTGTATGCCTCGGTCAAATTCACGCCGCCGAAGATGATGGTGGTCAACCAGGACATCACGATTTCCGTGGGGCATCTGCATGAATCCCCGGATCATCGACGGGTTTCGTTTGAGACGGAAAGCCACCGGCCCTTCTTTCTGGAGCTGGGGGTGGAAAAGACCGCGTTCTCGCCCTTTTATTCCCATGAGCAGGTAGAAGCGCACCGCGCACCGGCCAGTGAGAAAACCCAGGAGGTGGATGATATTTTCGAAGAGGCCCAACTGGCAAAAGCCCGGCAGGAAAATGAAGACAAATCGTAACGTGGATTTTGGGCACTCAACGATGTGGCAGGCACTGACTTTTGTGTGAGTCCGGGGAGAATAACGTTTATTGGAAATCAGCTCAGGACAGTTCAGGAAACTCGCCGATCTGGTATATGAAGAAGCCGGGATACGGCTCACCGGCCAGAAGTACGAACTTTTAAAATCAAGACTTGCCAAACGGCTGCGAAAAACCGGTTTCACTCTCACCCGGGACTACATCGAGTTTATCGGCAGAGACCGGGACGAGTTCAACCGGTTTATTGATGCGATTACCACCAACCATACGTTTTTCTTCAGGGAAAACGCCCATTGTGAGTACATCATTGCGAATATCCCCCCTTCGGATTTTCTGAAAATATGGTGTGCAGCCTGTTCGAGCGGGGAAGAACCGTATTCGGTGGCGCTTCAGCTGGCTGACAACAATTACCGGCTCAACGTCAATGCCACGGACCTTTCCGGTACCATGCTGGAAAAGGCCCGGAAAGCCATATTCCCAATGGAAAGAGTGAAACATGTGCCCGCGCATATGCTCCGCCGCTATTTCCAGAAGGGCAGCAACAGGTATGAAGGACATGTGAAAGTGAAAAAGGAGATCCGGGATCTGGTTCAGTTCGGGAGGTTCAACCTGATCACCGATACCATGAAAGACCGGTTCGACATTATTTTCTGCCGGAACGTCATGATCTACTTTGACGCGGCCACCAGACAGAAAACCGTGGATACCCTTGTCCAGTCCCTGAAACCGGGCGGCATCCTGTTCACCGGTATGTCAGAAAGCCTCAACGGGATCCGTCACCCATTGAAACAGGTGATGTCGAGTGCGTACAAGAAAATCTGAACAAAACCGATAGAGGAAATTCCCCGGAGCGGTTATGACAAGAGCCAGAGATATACGATCCATTCTTATCCTCAATATCGGGTACAGACTGCCGGTGATTGTCTACTGTGCGGTGATTTTCGTTCAGTCCTCGTCTTCGGTCGGCCCGGGGATGGATATATCCGTGCCCGGTTTTGACAAAATACTGCATTTTGCCGGATACGCAGTTCTTGGCGTGCTATCCTTCCGATGGCTTCAACAGGAGAGGCTGTCTTTCAAACTTTTTAAAGTGGCGGGTCTTGCAGCCTTATTCTGTCTGCTGTACGGGATTTCCGACGAGATTCACCAGTCATTCGTCGCACAGAGAAGCTGTGAGATGCTTGATCTTCTGGCGGATGCGGCCGGCGGCGCTGCCGGAGCGTTTGCATACCCGGCCGTGGTAAAGGCGTGGCGCAATAGGAGCAAATCCGCCGGCAGGATTCAGGAGGATACAAGGTGAGTACCCGGAAGGTCCGGGATATGATGAAGGCAGAGAAACAAAGGGCCAGGATCAGGTTTAAAAAACACCTCCGCAAAAATTTGTTTGCCGAACCGGGTCCCAATGAGTTTGTGATTGTGCTGGATCATCTCAAGCCCGGCTTCAACGTGGGCAAAATCTTCCGGAGTGCGGAAGTGTTCGGAGCAAAAGAAGTTCACCTGGTCGGGATCGATTTTTTTGACCCCGCCTCCGGCAAAGGCGCCCTGAAATGGGTGCCGGCGAAGTTTTTCGACACATTCGACGCCTCTTACACCCGTCTTGTGGAGATGGGATACACCGTGTTCATCCTGGAACCCGGCACGGGTGTCCCGGTTCAGAAAGCTGATCTTCCCGAAAAAAGCGCCTTTGTGGTCGGCCATGAAGCCTTTGGTATCACGTTCGATCCAAAGGACTACCCGCATGTTGAAAGACTGAAAATCCCCCGGTTCGGCAGATCCCAGAGCCTGAACGTAAGCGTGGCAGCTTCGGTGGTGATGTATGAATATGTCCGCCGCCGGGGACGGCTGCCGGAGGAATAGATCCCCGGGTCAGGTCCCCGCGTCAAACTTGCATTCGGTGAAATCGATTTTTTCGCCGCATTTGTCGCACTTGTGGGCTTTGTCGAACTCATCCGAAAATATCTCTTTTTCCGCCCCGCATTTCGGGCA
>CAYFVA010000318.1:0-2789 GCA_964346265.1 uncultured Desulfobacterales bacterium | reverse complement strand
GGCACATATTCCAATATGCTCCCACCGGCGCGCCTTGAATACAGACCAAAATCCTGCGTCCTATGGAGAAATTATTTATTTCCGAGGGCCTTAAACGTCTAAAATTTTTATTGCCTGCCTTGACAACCGGGAAAGACTGACTATTTTATTTTTTGACTTGAGACCACGGACATGAATTATCAGTTACGTCATTTGGAGATTGGATATTATGCCTGTATATGAATATGAGTGCACGGAATGCGGAGAAGTGGAAGAAGCATTGCAGAAAATATCAGACCCCCCGCTTCAAAAATGTCCGAATTGCAAGGGAAAACTGAAAAAGCTGATATCACAGAGCAGTTTTCATTTAAAGGGGTCAGGCTGGTACGTCACCGATTACGGCCGGGCTTCGAATCAGGCCGCATCATCGGATTCCGGTAAATCCGAAACCGGTTCTTCAAAAGATTCCGGCGCATCCCACACCAGTGATAAAGCTTCGGCTCCTGCACAAAAAAGTGCGGGCGACTCCGAATAAACAGGCTTTATAAATATATATAGATTACAAACCATTACAATTACTGTTATGAACAAAGGAGGTTAAAATTATGAGTTTACGGCCATTACAGGATCGGATTCTTGTGGAGCGAGTGGAGGAAAAAGAGCAGACCAAAGGCGGGATCATTATTCCGGATACCGCCAAGGAAAAGCCGATTGAAGGAAAGGTTATTTCCGCAGGCAAAGGCCGTGTGGCAGAGGACGGAAGCCGTCTTCCCATGGAAGTTGCCGTTGGAGACCGTGTTCTTTTCAGCAAATACGGCGGAACCGAAGTGAAAATCGACGGTAATGAATATCTTATTATGCGTCAGGACGATGTTCTCGGTGTTGTAGAAGGATAATCCGAGCCTGATCATTTTGTTAAGATACAAGTTTTATACCGGATAGAATGTAAAATAGCACAAACATACATGGAGGCGTTTAGATATGGCTAAAGAGATTAAATATGCTACAAAAGCACGTGAATCAATGCTCAAGGGCGTTAAAGCTCTTGCGGATTCAGTTGTGGTGACCCTTGGACCCAAAGGCAGAAACGTGGTAATCGAGAAATCATGGGGATCTCCCACGGTTACCAAAGACGGTGTGACGGTTGCCAAGGAAATCGAGCTTGAAGACAAGTTCGAAAACATGGGGGCCCAGATGGTAAAAGAGGTTTCCAGCAAGACCTCTGACATGGCTGGTGACGGTACCACCACGGCCACCGTTCTTGCAAGGTCCATCTATGAAGAGGGCCAGAAGCTGGTGGCCGCGGGCAACAGCCCCATGAGCATCAAAAAAGGCATCGACAAAGCGGTTGAAAAAATCGTGGAAGAGCTTTCCAGCATCACCAATCCCACCAAAGACCAGAATGAAATCGCACAGATCGGAACGATTTCCGCCAACAATGATGAGACCATCGGAAACATCATTGCAGAGGCCATGAACAAGGTCGGCAAAGAGGGCGTCATCACCGTGGAGGAAGCCAAGGCCATGGAGACGACCCTTGAGGTTGTCGAAGGGATGCAGTTCGACCGCGGGTATCTCTCTCCGTATTTTGCCACGGACAATGAAAAAATGGTGGCCGAGCTCGAGGATGCCTACATCCTGATCTGCGACAAAAAGATCAGCAGCATGAAAGACCTCCTCCCGGTGCTCGAAGAAATCGCCAAGACCGGCAAGCCCCTTGTGATCATAGCCGAAGACGTGGAAGGCGAAGCCCTTGCCACTCTCGTTGTGAACAGACTGAGAGGCACACTGAATGTGGCTGCAGTCAAGGCGCCCGGTTTCGGTGACAGAAGAAAGGCCATGCTCGAAGATATCGCCGTTCTCACCGGCGGCCAGGTGGTTTCCGAAGATGTGGGCATCAAGCTTGAAAACCTGACCGTTAACGATCTGGGACAGGCAAAGAATGTCAACATCGACAAGGACAACACCACCATCGTGGACGGCGCAGGCACGAAAGAAGCCCTTGAAGGCCGTGTGAAAATGATCCGTGCCCAGGTGGATGAAACTACTTCCGACTATGACCGGGAGAAACTCCAGGAAAGACTTGCCAAACTGGTCGGCGGTGTTGCGGTCATCAGCGTGGGTGCTGCCACGGAAACCGAGATGAAAGAGAAAAAGGCCCGGGTGGAAGACGCTCTGAATGCAACCCGTGCAGCAGTTGAAGAGGGTGTTGTGCCCGGCGGCGGTGTGGCTCTCGTCCGAACCCTCGGTGTTCTCAAGAACCTTGGTCTGGAGATGGAGGAAGAACTCGGTGTACAGGTTGTGGCAAGGGCCATTGAAGAGCCTTTGAGAATGATTGCCAACAACGCGGGTGTTGAAGGCGCCGTTGTCATCAACAAGGTCATGGAAGGGGAAGGCGCTTTCGGTTACAACGCCAGAACCGATAAATACGAAGACCTGATCAAGGCCGGTGTCATCGATCCCAAGAAGGTTGTGCGGTTTGCCCTTCAGAATGCGGGCAGTGTTGCATCCGTAATGCTGACCACCGAAGCCATGATTGCCGATAAGCCGGAAGAGAATGAAGGCGGCGGCGGAATGCCGGCCGGCGGCGGCGGAATGGGCGGAATGGGCGGAATGCCCGGCATGATGTAAAAATGTAAACCCGTTTTATCTGTTGATGTAACACCAGTGATGCACAGCATCATAACGGAGCTTACAACTTGAATGAGACAGGTTCTTGTCTCTTGTTTCAAGTCGCAAGTCTCTTGTAAAAGCCCCTGCACCGTGTAATCGGTTCAGGGGCTTTTTGTATCCGCTGAAAACCACTTGCT
>CAYFVA010000317.1:0-2793 GCA_964346265.1 uncultured Desulfobacterales bacterium | reverse complement strand
TGGTGATCCCAGGGGGAATCGAACCCCCGTTACCGGCGTGAGAGGCCGGCGTCCTAACCGCTAGACGATGGGACCACTGTCAGGTGTGTATAATTTCAACTTCTTTTTATACGAAAACGCGGCTTCTGTCAATTCATATCTTTGACACCCAACTTCTTTCTCGTCCCCTTTTTAAAGCCGAACAAAAGATACACCAGCCAGCCGACAAAGGGGACGGTTGCAATCAAAAACCACACCGCTTTTTTCTGAAAGGTGCCGAAATCTTTGAATATCACATCAAGGAGTGCAATCATGGTGAGGGCCCAGAAAACAAGCCCTGAAATTGTTACAACAACAAACGCTGAGTCCATATACGCTGTTCCATCCTTTTATTTTAAACGATCCGAAATTTTTAAAAGTGTGTCCACATAATAATTGCTGTGGTTGTATTTGTACAATATTTTATGGGCCTGTTGCCTTGAAATGGAGGGTTTCCATCCGTAGTGCTTCAGGTAATTGGCGATACTGGCAATGGCGTCGGCATGCTCAAAAAGATTGACCCTGCCGTCATCATTTCCGTCAGCGGCCAGTTTCAGCGCATTCGTCGGCATAAACTGGGATATGCCCATGGCCCCGGCATAAGATCCGGTCAATTCCGTGGCATCCAGGCCCTCCCGTGCCGAATACGTCAAAAGCGCCTTGAGTTCCTCAAAGGCCCACTCAGCCTTTTCGCCGACTTTTTTTTCAAACGCTTTGCGGGAAAGCCGCCTGGACGCATACGTTACCTCCCACAGCTCCTCTTTCATTTTCTCGTCTGTGATTGCGGCCATGGTGGAAAGGGTATTGAGGACCATCCGGTTTCCCAGATAAGTGCCGAGCCGGGTCTCGACAAGAAGAATCGCCGTTATGATGGTCTTGTCCACCCCGTATTCGTCCTCGGCCCGCTCGAGTTTCTCCTTGTGCTTTTTCATGTATTTTTTTGCCCTGGAAACGGAAGGGCCCGTGACAAACTGGTCATAGTCCAGACTGGATTCTGAATGCATGAAAAACAGGGACACGCCCTCCGGGTCGAAAGACACTTTTTCGTCGGCATAAATTTTTTTCAGCCGCTTTTTGTCAAATCCTTGTTCCGACAGGCGTTCCACAAGCGGAGAAAAACGGTTGGAGCTGTTTTCTGTCTGTTCACCATACACGGCCGAGCCGGTCGCTGCAAAGGCTGCAAGCGTGAAACAGAGTAATAAGCGGAGAAATAAGATTCTGCTTTTCATGTCGGACCACCTGCTTTCCATTTTCGGGTATTGATTCTACCTTATATCCCATTTTTTTGTTGAATGCATTAAAAAATTTCATCCTTTCTGCAACACAAAAACAGCCCGCAGATCACCGGCCGCTCTGCTGCAAACCGGAATCCGCGGGCTGTCTGTCAGCCTGCCATGGTCAAGTCAGATTCTATATATCATAGTACAGGTAAAATTCATGGGGATGCGGCCGGCTCTTGACGGCGGTGACCTCGTTTTCCCGTTTGTATTCCACCCACTTTTCAATTGTATCCTTTGTAAACACATCTCCCTTGAGCAGGAAGGCGTGATCCTCTTCCAGCGCATCCAGGGCCTCTTCAAGGGATCCCGGGGCCGAATCCATTTCAGCCAGCTCTTCCGGCGGCAGATCATAGATGTTTTTGTCCATTGGATCACCCGGATCCATCTTGTTGGTGATGCCGTCGATCATGGCCATGGCAATGGCTGAGAAAGCCATGTATCCGTTGCACGAGGGATCAGGCGTACGGAACTCGATCCGCTTGGCCTTGGGTGATCCCGAGTACATGGGAATCCGGATGGCTGCACTCCGGTTTCTACTGGAGTAGGCCAGGTTGATCGGTGCCTCGAATCCCGGGACCAGCCGTTTGTAGGAGTTGGTGGTGGGATTTGTAATGGCGCACAACGCCTTGCAGTGTTTCAGAATTCCGCCGATGGCGTACAGGGCTTCATCCGAAAGCCCGGCGTACTGATTCCCTGCAAAAAGCGGATTGCCGTCCTTCCAGAAACTCATGTGGGTATGCATGCCCGTTCCGTTGTCCTCGAACAGGGGCTTGGGCATAAATGTCACCGTATGGCCGTGTTTTGCAGCCACATTTTTGAGGACATACTTGAACCATGCCAGCTGGTCGCCCATGGTCAGCAGATTGCTGAACCGCAGATCGATTTCCGACTGCCCGGACGTGGCCACTTCATGGTGCTGGCATTCCATGGGGATCCCCAGATCCTCGAGGGTCAGCATCATTTCGGTCCGGATATCCTGGAACTTGTCCGCAGGAGGAAGCGGAAAATATCCCTGTTTGTGGCGAAGCTTGTGGCCGAGGTTGGGGGCCTCGTTCCTGCCGGTATTCCATATCCCCTCCACGGAATCCACCTCGTAAAAGGCCATGTTGTTTTCAGAGCCATACTGCACGTTGTCAAAGATAAAGAACTCCGGCTCCGGCCCCACGAATATGGTATCCCCGATGCCTGTGCTTTTGAGGTACTGCTCCGCCTTGATTGCGATGTGCCTCGGATCCCGTGTATAGGGTTCATGGGTGATCGGGTCATGGATATTACCGATCACCGTCAGGGTAGGCTCCTTGTAGAAAGGGTCTATCCGGGCGGTGGACGGATCCGGGATCACGATCATGTCGCTTGTGTCGATCTCCTGCCATGCCCGCATGCTTGATCCGTCAAAACCGAATCCATCCTCAAAGGACTCCTCGCTCACCTCTGAAACAGGCACGGTAAAGTGCTGCCATGTGCCGGGAAAATCCATATACCGGATGTCCACAAC
>CAYFVA010000316.1:0-2795 GCA_964346265.1 uncultured Desulfobacterales bacterium | reverse complement strand
TCGCTGTCAAGATGTGTAAAATCGGCCATGATCATTTCCTCAGACATAATACTGCGTTTTTTCGGTGGCTTCGCTCTTGACCCGGTCCAGGGCATAAGAAAGAGTGGAAATCACGTTTTCCCGGAGGTCGCCTGCCACCACGATATACATGACATCCTCCCCCACATACAGCCGCCTGTTTTCATGCACAAAAACCTGTACATCCAGGATTCCTTCCCTTTTCCGGCTTTCCTCTATGATTTCATCAAGGACGTTGTGATTCACATGGACCTGTAGGGAATCGACTTCCCTGCCGTCCCGGGAGGTCCGCCGGACCACGCCGTTATGGCACAGGATCATGCCCACGCCGTCGTAGTCCGGGTGTTCTTTTATTTTTGCCACAAGCGATTCCATATTCATTGCATGTTCTCCGCATCTTTTATGTTCATGTGATTTGCGCCGGCCATTTCATAAGCCTTTTCCAGGTCCTCGGGCGTATTCACGTTGAAAAAGGACCGCATGGCCGGATCGATCTTCCGGATTTTCTCTTTGGGGATGACTTTTGTTCTGTTTTTCACATAAAACTTTTTGATCATGTACTTTTTGTTTGCCAGATTTTTTTGTATCAACGGCAGACAGTTTTTGGTATACAGAGCAGCCAGCGCCTCGAGCCCGCCTTCGGCCTCGGGGACCACGACATCGTGGCTGCTGTCCGCCTGTTCCAGGATGTACTCGATCACTTCGGGTTTCATGAACGGGGTGTCACAGGCCATGACAAAGACCCGATCGAACGAGGCATGGAATATCCCGGTGTACAGGCCGGCAAGGGCACATCTTGACGGATCGATATCCGATGCGATCATGCAGTCGTATCCGGTAAAATCAGCGATGTCATTGGTCACGATAATGGTTTCACTAAAAATGTCGGCAAAAATCCCGTGGATCCGGTCCATGATGGATCTGCCGCCGATTTCATAAAACCCTTTTTTCCTCCCCGGCAGCCTGCTGTTGGTTCCGCCGGCAAGAATCACCCCTGTGAACGCTTTTGTCATCCTCTTTTGTCACCTTCGAAGTTGCCGCTTTTGTCCTTTATATTAGGTTTTCCCGTGTTTTAGCAAGAAAAACTTCACATCTTATGCCTTGCTCCGCCCATGAAAAGATGATACAAATTTTGAAATAATTCAAGCGGAGATTTTTTCTGAAATGGAAAAGAACGGGAAAACCATACTCAACAGAGAAGACATCGGCCGGATCATAACACGCATGGCCCACGAGATCATCGAGGCCAACAGGGGCGTGAACGACCTGGCCCTTGTGGGAATCCTCACCCGGGGAGACTTTCTGGCCAAACGGTTGTGCAGGACCATCAAACAGATCGAGAACACCGAGCCTGCTGTGGGGGCCATGGATATCAACATGTACCGGGACGACTGGACCAAAATCAGCCACCAGCCCATTGTGAGGCCTTCCCGGATCCCCTTTTCCGTGGAGGACATGCGCATTATTCTCATCGACGATGTCCTGTTCACGGGCCGGACCATCCGGGCCGCCATGGAAGCGCTCACGGATTTCGGCAGGCCCGCCCGCATCGAGCTTGCCGTGCTTGTGGACCGGGGACACCGGGAGCTGCCCATCCAGGCGGACTACAAGGGAATCAACATGGATACGGCCCCCGGTGATATGGTCAATGTCGCCCTGGACGAACAGGACGGGGAAGAACAGGTAACCATTGTACAGGAATCATAAACTCATGGGAGTCGGAGAACATAAGAAAAAATCGGTAAAAAATCTGAATATCGCTGTCATATCCGCCTCAAGCACACGAAAAGAGCCTGCGGAAGACAAAAGCGGCCTGTGGATCAAAAAGCAGGCCGGAAAAGAGGGGCATGAAGTCGTTGTCCACCACACGGTTGCAGATGACACAAATGCCATCCGGGACATGGTCACCCAGGTCATCCAACGAATCGGGCCCGACATCATTCTCATGTCCGGCGGCACCGGCATCGCAAAAAAAGACGTCACCATCGAAGCGGTCCAGCCGCTCTTTGACAAGACGCTGACAGCCTTCAGCACCCTGTTCACCCAGCTCAGCTTTGATGAGATCGATTCGGCCGCCCTGCTCTCACGGGCGGCCGCCGGCATTATCGACAGCACCGTGGTATTCTGCATGCCGGGAAGCCTCAATGCCTGCAAGCTGGCCTGCACACAGCTGATCTTCCCGGAAATCGGACATCTTGTAAAACATATAAGGGAATAAAGGAGATCTTGTGGAGACACTCGACCAATTGCTGTCCGAATGGACGGACAACGAATCTGAAACCAGACGCGCGTTCACCGAACTTCTGGACCATATCAGCAAAAGCACGGACATCTCTCTTGATTTCAAGGCCAGAAAAGGGGTGTCCTATTCTCTCCGGCCGAAACACGACAACCAGACCCACAGAGAACTTTTCGCCATGATTGACGTGATAGATGACGACCCGGAGGAAAGGTGGCTGTCGGTGTGCTTTTACGGAGACATGATCACGGACCCCGAAGAGATGGGGGACCTGATCCCGGAAGGCCTTCTCGGGGATGACGGATACTGCTTTGACCTGTACGAGTACGATGCAGACGAGACAGCGTATCTGAAAAAACGCCTGGATGAGGCGTATGCGGCAGCCTCTGCAAACGGATAACCACATCACATAACAGGAACCCAATCTGATGGCGCGCAAAGGAATCATACTGGCCGGGGGTTCCGGCACCCGGCTGTATCCGCTGACCCATTCGGTGAGCAAGCAGCTGATGCCGGTGTACGACAAACCCATGATCTA
>CAYFVA010000315.1:0-2798 GCA_964346265.1 uncultured Desulfobacterales bacterium | reverse complement strand
GCTTTGATCATTTTTTTTAAAAACCGGCCCGTGTGGGAGGCCCGGATCTCTTTTACCTGTTCCGGGGTGCCGGTGGCGATAATCTCGCCGCCCCGGTCCCCGCCTTCCGGCCCTAAATCGATGATGTGATCCGCATATTTGATCACGTCGAGGTTGTGTTCGATGACCACAACGGTGTTCCCGGTTTCCACCAGACGGTTGAGAACGGAGAGCAGTTTTTTGATGTCATCGGTGTGAAGCCCGGTGGTGGGCTCGTCCAGAATATAAATGGTGCGGCCGGTGCTTCGTTTGCTCAACTCCCGTGCCAGTTTGATCCTCTGGGCCTCACCTCCGGACAACGTGACGGCGGACTGGCCGAGTTTGACATACCCCAGCCCCACGTCCACAAGAGTCTGAAGCTTGGATTTGATGGTGGAGAGCCTGTCGAAAAACCGCAGCGCCTGGTTGATGGTCATATCGAGCACTTCGGCAATGTTTTTGCCCCTGTACTTGATTTCCAGGGTCTCCCGGTTGTATCTTTTTCCGCTGCAGATGTCGCAGGATACGTATACGTCCGGCAGAAAATGCATCTCGATTTTAAGGATTCCGTCTCCGGAACAGGATTCGCATCTGCCGCCCTTGACGTTGAAGCTGAATCTGCCGGGTTTGTATCCTTTGGTTCTTGCTTCGGGGGTCTGGGCAAACAGTTCCCGGATGGGGGTGAAAACCCCTGTGTAGGTGGCCGGGTTGCTCCTCGGGGTTCTGCCGATGGGCGACTGGTCGATATGAACCACCTTGTCCAGGTACTTGAGGCCGGATAGCCCGTTGTGGGTACCGGGAATCATGCGGGAACCGTGCAGCCGGTTCATCAATGTGTTATACAGCGTGGTCAGCACCAGAGTGGATTTCCCTGATCCGGAGACTCCGGTGACACAGATGAAGGTACCCAACGGAAAAGTGGCTGTGACGGATTTGAGGTTGTTGGATACCGCCTCCTTGACCACCAGTTTTTTGCCGTTTCCGTTCCGTCGTTTTTCAGGGATTTCGATTCGTTTTTTACCGGAAAGGTATTCCCCGGTAAGAGAGGTGCCGTTTTGTACCAGCTCTTGAGGAGTTCCGGCAAAGACCACTTCTCCTCCGTTGATCCCGGCGGCCGGGCCCATATCGATGACATAGTCGGAAGACAGTATGGTTTCTTCATCATGCTCCACCACCAGAACCGAGTTGCCCACATCTTTGAGGTTTCTCAGGGTTTCAAGAAGCCGCTTGTTGTCTCTCTGGTGAAGGCCGATGCTGGGCTCGTCCAGTACATACAGTACCCCGGTGAGCTTGGAGCCGATCTGGGTGGCAAGCCGGATCCTCTGGCTTTCCCCGCCGGACAGGGTGGCGGCGGACCGGTCAAGGGTGAGATACTCCAGTCCCACACTTTTGAGAAAACTGAGCCGTTCTTTCAGTTCCTTGACGATTCCTTCGGATATAATGCGCTCTTTTCCGTCAAAGGCAAGGGATTGGAAGAATTCTTCGGCATTCTCAACAGATTTTGCAGTGAGTTCATAAATGGGAAGACCCTGAACCTTCACGGCGCCGGAAGCTTTGTTGAGCCTGGTGCCTTGGCATTCCGAACATTTTTTAAAGCTCATGTACCTTTTGATATCTTCTCTGGACCAGTGGGAATCGGTTTCAAGATATCTTCTGTTCAGGTTTGGAATAACCCCTTCAAACGGCTTGTTGTAGAGTTTGCGCTTTTTGCCCCGTTCCATGTAAAAAGGAATTTTTTCCGATCGGGATCCGTACAGGATCACGTTCCGGAATTTTTCATCCAGTTCTTTAAAAGGGGTGTAGATGTCCTGGTTGTAATAAGCGGTCAGGGTGTCGAGAAATTCCATGAACTGAACCGAAGTTTTTCCGGCCCAGGGCAGGACCGCACCGTCCCGCAAGGAAAGGCTCTTGTCCGGAATGATCAGGTCCGGGTCGAACTGGGTGACCGATCCCAGCCCGTCACACCCGGAACAGGCACCCTGGGGGGAGTTAAAGGAAAAGCTTGCCGGAGTGAATTCCGGATAGCTGATCGAGCATTTCATGCACGAAGAGGTTTCGCTGAACAGAATTTCCCGGCCGGTATCCGCATTCAGGATGGTGACCACCCCGTCGGTGAGTGAAAGGCCGAGTTCCACCGAGTCAGTGAGACGATTTTCAATGCCCTCCTTGATCACCAGCCGGTCCACTACCGCGTCAATGGTATGCTTTTTGGTTTTGGCAAGGCGGGGCAGCTCATCGGTTGAATAAATTTCCCCATCGATCCGGACCCGGGCGAAACCTTCTTTGGCAAACCGTTTCAGGGTGTTTTCATGGGTTCCTTTTTTGTTGGTGACCACAGGGGCAAGAACCATAATCCGGGTCTTCTCCCCCAGGGCCTTGATCCGGTCGATGATCTGATCCACGGACATGGAAGAGATGCGTTCCCCGCATTTGTAGCAATGGGGCACCCCGACCCGGGCATAAAGAAGCCGCAGGTAATCATAGATTTCAGTGACCGTTCCCACGGTGGATCTCGGGTTGTGACTGGCGGTTTTCTGTTCGATGGAAATGGCCGGAGAAAGCCCCATGATAAAGTCTACATCGGGTTTGTCCATCTGGCCGAGAAACTGTCTGGCATAAGTGGACAAAGATTCGACATACCGTCTCTGGCCTTCTGCATAAAGGGTGTCAAAGGCAAGGGTGGACTTGCCGGATCCGGACAGTCCAGTTATAGTCACAAGCCGGTTTCTGGGAATTTCCACATTGATATTTTTCAGGTTGTGCTCTCTTGCACCCTGGAT
>CAYFVA010000314.1:0-2807 GCA_964346265.1 uncultured Desulfobacterales bacterium | reverse complement strand
CACAGAATCGATGTGGTGAAACAGAGAATTTTCTTCGCTCATTTTACCCTCCTTGGAGACAGCAGTGAGAACGGATGCCGTCGATCTGTATACCCGATTGTAATGCCGCCTGATTTTATCCGTACTTGAATCTGCCGTTGATTAGCCGTTGCAATGCCAGTGAATATTGTTCATTTAATTAAAGAATAGCAAGCCGTTTCCCCTTCGTCAAGATGATTCGGTGAATTTCCCGGTGCCCTATCACTTCTGTTCAGGCAATAACAACAGGGGACACTTTGATGAAGGATCAAGAATACCATAAACCCCTTTCTATAAACGGTATTTTGTGATATTTTGATTCAAACGGCTGAAAATATACGGGAGCGGAAGATGAACGAAGAGAGTCCGTTTTTAACGGAACAAGAGATTGCGCAGGAGCTCGACCAGGACACGAGCATCCTCAAGTTTATACTGAACCGGTTTTCAGAACGCCTTCCGGCAAACATCAGCGAAAATCAAAAGGTATACGACCGAAAGCTTCTTCCCTTGTTCATATTCATCAATGAAAAACTCAACAGCGGCATGACCCCGAGCGAAATCGATGCCGCAGTTGACGGCCGTTTCAATACGAGAGACAGCTCCGCGACACCGTCGTTCGGACCTGTTTTTGATTCAAGCTGGATGCAAGAGCTTTTCAAGCAGTTCCATGAAGACCGGGAAAACCTGGCAGAAGCCCGGGAAAAACGAACCGAAGTGGAAGAGCGAAAAGCCGCGGCCATGGAAAAGCGGGCGGAAGCAGAAAAACAGAAAGCCGACGCCATGAGCCATATCGCCATGGCACTTCAGGACATGAAAGATCAGGCAAGGGGCCCGGAAAAACGGGCGGAACTTGCCGAAAAAACCGCTGCGGCAGTCACCTCGGCTGAAGATGCACAGGAGCCGGACGATCTTTTGTCCCTGATTGATGAAATCCCTGAAGAACCGGACGGCAAAGAAGAAACTCCGGATGAGCAGCCGGACACGGACGACCTGAACGCTCTGATCCGGGATCTCGACACAGAAGAATCCACCGGTTCGAGCCCGGATGAAGACGAGCTCTTTGATCTTGCCGACCTTTTGGATGATGACCCCACAGAGGCTGAAACCCCTGAAAAATCGGATCTGGATGATTTGTCCATGCTGCTTGACCAGACGGATGAAGCCGCGTTTCCAACCGACGACCTGAGCCTGTTGATCGAAGAGGACGAAAAGGACACTTCCGGAAACCGGGAGATGGCGCTTGACGATCTGTCCCTTCTGATTCACGATGAAGCGGAAACCGATGGATCCTCCGGTCCGTCCGCAGTTGAAACCGAAACGGATGACCTGGCCGGGCTCATTGACAACGAAGATGAAACGCGAGGGAAAGCAGACATGCTTGACGATCTGTCCCTTCTTGTCGAAAACGAAGAGCGGAACTCCCTGATACCCGACATCAGCCCGGATGAAGATTTCGAGGCATACAAGCAGGCGATCATCAACATTATTATCGAACTGAAACAGCAGGGTCTTACCCCGGAAGACACCTGTGAACGCTTCAACAAAGAAGGGGTCAGAACCCTGTCCGGCAAATCCCGCTGGTCAGTAAAGACCATCAACGGAATTTACCGGTTCATCGACAGCGCCGCCTGATCATTTCCTAAGGCCTGCCTGAACCGGTGCCTGTTCCACCGCACTTTCCCTGGTGACAACACCTGCGTGCTATTTCGCACCCGCTTTTTCGGCAAACTGCGTATCAATAAACTTTTCAAGGTCGATCAGGCTGGTCAGAATCTTCATTTCATCCATCATGTACTTCTGGATGGTGTCGAGGTCTTCGATAACGGGGAAGAGTTCTCCTGTCAGAATCCGGTCCGGCGGAGTGGTCAGGACGCTGCGGATCACATCCTTGTCCTGGGACAGAAACTGAGCACCGATCACCGAAGCAGGGTCCGGCTGGTCGTCAATGGACAGGCCTGATTTCACAAGACTCTTTGTAATCTCAGCCACGGCCTCCGGGTGCTTTTCTATGATTTCATCCCGCATGACAAACACACAGCAGGGATGGTTGGGCCACAGATCCTTGGACAGATAAAATTCCTCTCCGGTTCCGGATGCGATTACCTGGGAGCCGATGGGTTCGGCCACGATGAATCCGCCGATTTCGCCCTCGTCATCCAACTCCAGGGCCTGGGGCATCTGGAACGGAGCGACCACTTCGAGTGTTACGTCCACGTTGGAATCCACCGAACGTCCGGGGGTCAGCCCCTTTTCCGCCAGGAGTTTATAAAACAGCATGTTATGGATGGAAAGCTGGTACGGGATCAGGACGGTTTTACCGGCAAAATCTTCGATCTTTTCTATGTTGGCGTTCTTGTTTTTGACAAGAATGCTTCCGGATTTGTGCGTCAAGAGCAGCAGCTTCAGATCCACCCCGGACTTGAAAAGGTCCATTGCCGTAGGAGCAAGTATAAAAGCACCGTCGAGCTGCTTGGTGGACAGGGCATCCGCCACTTCGTTCCAGCCGTTCTTTTTCACGGTTTCAAGCGTGCAGTGTTCGAAAGTTTCCATCCCCTTTTTGAGTTTCAAGGCCGTAACACCAAGGATAAGATGGTCCGTGATCGTCAGATGTCCAATCTTTAAAGCCGGTTTTTCCGCCATTATGCCCTCCAGGTTCGAAACGTAAGCTTTTTATCAAAAGCGGGTTTCAAATTAACAAATCCAATCTTGACAAATGTCCGGGATTCTTTTTTAATGCCCGGTACGTGTAAAATTTCGCATATTTACCGGGCAAAGTAAAGGGTTTTATA
>CAYFVA010000313.1:1683-2812 GCA_964346265.1 uncultured Desulfobacterales bacterium | reverse complement strand
ATGATACAGAGCATGGTAAGGGAGTTTTCCAGAAAAGTGGTGGCGGCCACTGCGGCTGAACGGGACAGGACCAAAGAGTTCCCTGCAGACAATTTCCGGCAGATGGGAGAACTCGGTCTCATGGGCATGATGATCCCCGAAGAGTACGGGGGAGAAGATGCCGATACCATCAGTTACGTGCTGGCTCTTACTGAAATCGCCTATTCGTGCGCATCCACTTCGGTGGTCATGTCGGTGCAGAACTCCATCGTATGCGAGAGCCTGTATAAATACGGTACAAAAGAACAGAAACAGGAGTTTCTGAAACCCCTGGCCTCGGGCGATGTGATCGGCGCATTCGCCCTGACCGAACCCGATGCAGGGTCTGATCCGGTGAGCCAGGTGGCCACCGCGGAAAAGGATGGAAATGACTATATCATCAACGGCACCAAGCGGTTCATCACCTCCGGCAAAAATGCCGGCACGGTCCTGGTGACGGCCAAAACCGATGAAGAAGCCAAACACAAAGGAATCAGCGTGTTTATCGTGCCCAAGGACACGCCCGGCCTGAAAGTGGGGCAGGAAGAGGACAAGATGGGGTTGCGGGCATCTGATACAACCGATCTTTTGTTCAACGACTGCCGGGTGCACAAGAACAATCTGCTGGGAGCCGAAGGAGACGGGTTCAAGATCGCCATGTCCGGCCTGGACTCCGGACGTATCGGGATAGCGGCCCAGTCCATCGGCGTGGCCCGGGCGGCGTTTGATACCGCGGTCAAGTACGCAAAACAGCGCAAACAGTTCGGGCAGCCCATATCCAAGCACCAGGCCATCCGGTTCCAGATTGCGGACATGGCCACCAGGATCGAGGCGGCCCAGCAGCTGGTGTTGTCAGCGTCCGCCATGAAGGACCGGGGGGAGCGGTACACCAAAGAGGCTTCCATGGCCAAACTGTACGCCTCGGAAATGGTCAACACGGTCACGGGAATGGCCATCCAGATGCACGGGGGATACGGGTTTACCAAGGATTGTTCCGTGGAGCGAAATTACAGGGACGCCCGGGTCTTCACCATATACGAAGGCACCAGTGAAATCCAAAGGGTCGTGATTTCCAACAACGTGCTCAAGGATACCCGAAAACCCTGAATTC
>CAYFVA010000313.1:0-1583 GCA_964346265.1 uncultured Desulfobacterales bacterium | reverse complement strand
GAATTCACCCAATTCTGACCAGGCACGAATTGGGTCCGAATTATCGGTCTTGTGAATTATAATTTTTTCGGATCCATTGCCGGTAAGAGCCGTCCATGACCCGCCGCCACCACGCTTCATTTTCAAGATACCACCGGACCGTTTTTTTGATGCCGGACTCGAATGTTTCAGAGGGAACAAATCCCAGGGTGTGGCGGATTCTGTCGGCATTGACGGCATAGCGCCGGTCGTGGCCGGGCCTGTCCTTTACATGGGTGACAAGGTCTGCGGCGCTCTTGCCGGAGTTGTGGGGCGCTATGGGAAATCTTCCGCATAGATCCAGACGTTCTGAAAACTGTTCATCGAGCAGCCGGCAAAGGTGTCTGACAATATCGATGTTGGCCCATTCGTTGTTTCCTCCGATGTTGTAGGTTTCCCCGTCTGTTCCTTTCCGGATCACAAGGTCGATGGCGGCATTGTGGTCGTCCGCGAAAAGCCAGTCCCGTATCTGCAGCCCGTCCCCGTAGACAGGCAGCGGTCTGCTCTCCAGGATATTGGTGATGATCAGGGGAATCAGTTTTTCCGGAAACTGGAAAGGCCCGTAATTGTTGGAGCAGTTGCTGATGGTGGTGGAAAGGCCGTACGTTTTGTTGTAGGCCCGCACCAGGTGGTCGGAGCCGGCTTTGGATGCGGCATAGGGCGAGTTGGGCCGGTACGGGTGGTCTTCTGTGAAGGCAGGATCATCCGGGCCGAGGGTGCCGTAGACTTCATCCGTGGAAACATGGTGAAACCGGTGCGGCCGGCCGGTCCCGGAGTCGAGGAAGACCTTTCGTGCCGCCTGTAAAAGGGTGTGGGTGCCTGTGACGTTGGTGTCGATGAATGCATCCGGCCCGTGGATGGACCGGTCCACGTGGGATTCTGCCGCAAAGTGGACAATGGTGTCGATATTTTGTCGAGAAAGCAGGTTTTCCACAAGACCGGGATCCCGGATGTCTCCATGGACGAACCGAAAACCGTCCTTTTCGGATAATGTGCCGAGGTTTTCCCGGTTGCCTGCGTAGGTCAGGGCATCCAGCACCGTGACCCGGTTCCCTGGATGCTTCTCCAGAAGGTAATGGACGAAATTGGCCCCGATGAAGCCGGCTCCTCCGGTGACCAGGATATGGGCGGGACGGTGTTCACTCATGGGGCTGCCTCTGCTCTTCCAGCATTCTTTCGAGCCCTTCCTGCCAGTCCTTTTGCCGGATACCGAACACGTGCCTGATTTTTGAACAGTCCAGAACCGAATAAGCAGGGCGGGCGGCGGGAGTGGGGAATTGATCCGTGGAAATCGGCAGCACCGGGATTTTTTGATGGATCAGTCCCTTTTCCCATGCGGTTTCCATGATGGCGGCGGCAAAGTCGAACCAGGTGGCTCCCGCTGCTCCGCAAAAATGGTAGGTGCCCCATTGCACCGGTTTGCCTGAAAAATACTGTTCTGCCATGGTGAGCAACGCCTGTGCAATATCCGCGGCAAATGTGGGGCATCCGTACTGGTCCGCCACCACTTTGAGCTCATTTTTTTCTGCGGCAAGCCGTAAAACGGTTTTGACAAAATTGGATCC
>CAYFVA010000312.1:0-2838 GCA_964346265.1 uncultured Desulfobacterales bacterium | reverse complement strand
ACGGTATCATATGAATGAAATTGAACACAGGATGGACAATCTCAGGAAAAAGGCCCTGAAGATTCTGGAAGAAAAAGGAGTGCAGGACCAGTCCCTCTTTCGTGCCGGCATGGAGGAGCTGATCCAGGAAGTGAGCATCTACCAGATCGAGCTTGAGCACCAGAACGACGAGCTTAAAAAGGCTTGGGCCGAGCTGGAGGCTTCCAGGGACAGACTGTCTGACCTGTACCACAATGCCCCTGCCGGATACGCCACCATCCGGGAAGACTATATCATCGAAGAGATCAACCAGACTGCATGCACCATGCTGGGATTCGATCACTGCCGGTCTCTGATCGGCACCCGGTTCACCCGGTTTGTCCACCCGAAGGACCAGGACGGTTTTTATTTCCACCTTACGGAAAGTCTCGGAAAGGAGACACCGGTGCAATGCGAGATCGATCTTGCCCCGGCAGAGGACGGCACCCTGGTAACCGTCCGGATGGAGAGCATCCGGGAGCCTGGAGACGACGGCGAAAACCGCAGGATTCGAAGCTCGATCATCGACATCACCCGGGCCCGGCAGGCGGAGCGCTCCGCCCTGGAAAGCGAAAAGCGATTTGTAGAAACCGTGGACCTTCTTCCGGATGCGGTATTTGAAACGGATCGAAAACTTGGTGTCACCTATGCAAACAAGGCAATGACTGAGCTGCTCGGCTTTTCCGCATCCCGGATCCACGAGGGTCTCAACTGCCTGGATCTGTTTTCCCCGGACATGCGCAAAGAGGCCGAGGAAACCATTGACCGGATTTGTTCCGGGACGGGTTTGCCTGCTTCGGAGTTTGAGTTCCTTACAGAGGGAGGAGATAAAATCCACGGGCTTTTCAGTGCCGCACCCATTGAAACGGACGGAGCTTTCACCGGTTTGAGGGCCGGCATAACCGATATAACCGAACTGAAGCGGCTGCAAAAGGAGGCGGTAAGGGCACGGAATCTTGAATCTCTGGGCACGCTTGCCGGCAATCTCGCACATGAGTTCAACAATCTGTTCATGGTGATATTCGGAAACCTCAGTTTCGCAAAACTGGAACTTGAGGAGGATCATCCGGCGGCCCAACCCCTGGACGCGGCAGGTGCCGCCATTGAAAATGCAAGGGAACTGACCGGCCGGCTCATGACCTTTTCCATGGGCGGAGCCCCCGTGATCCGGTTGGTGGAACCGGTTGCAACAGTGAAAGAGGCCCTTTCAAAAGTACCGGGTTGTGACGGGCTCTCTTTTGAGTTCCACACAGAGGGGACGATCCGCCATGTATACGCAGACCCGGACCAGCTGGCCCGGGCGGTGTCCAATATCGCGGCAAATGCACGGGATGCAATGGAGGGAAGCGGAACCCTCTGGGTATGGTTCGAGAATGTATCCGACCGGGACAGCCAGGGGGATTTGCCCCCATCCGGAGAGTATGTGAAGATCGTTTTTGAAGACAATGGGCCGGGAATCCCGCCCGGACAAAAAGATAAAGTCTTTGATCCGTTTTTTACCACAAATGAGGGGTCATTGGGGCTCGGCCTGACCACTGCTCATTCCATCATTTCCCGTCACAAAGGGATCATGGATACAACCCGGGATCTTCGCAGAGGAACCGGGGCCGGTTTTGTCGTTTATCTCCCTGCGTACAGCCGGCAGGCAGAAGCCTCTGCCGGCGAAAGTGGGCCTGATGATGCCGGGGGGCAAAAGGACCGGACTTTGAAGATCCTGGTCATGGATGACGATGAGGCGGTAAGAGGGATTTCCCGAAAAATGCTGGAAAAGAGAGGGTGCGAGGTAACCACGGCCGCAGACGGAGAAGAGGCGATCGATCTTTGCCGTAACGCAAAGGATGCGGAAAGCGGGTTTGACGCTGTCATACTGGATTTGATCGTTTCCGAAGGCATGGGCGGAAAAGAGGCGGTCCGGCACATCACAGCGGTTGACCCGGAAACGTTTGTGATTCTGGCAAGCGGGTACTCTTCCGATCCGGTCATGTCCAATTTTCAGGCCTACGGTTTTCACGCGGCACTGGAAAAACCCTATCGCATGGCTGATATGGAAAGAGTTTTGACGAAAATCACCTCGGCAGGGCAAAACAGACAATCATAGGAAACCATAAGGGTAAACAATCATATTCAACAATAAGGCCGGATGGAGAAATGAATCAGGACGAAACACCGGGTGATAATCCGGCGGAAGTTGGAGAAGGGACCCCGCAGGTTCTTGACGGACCGGTTGATGATACCCGGAAGCGCCCGGGCTTTCCTGTGGTGGGGATCGGCGCTTCCGCCGGGGGGCTGGAGGCGCTGCAGGAATTTTTTAAACGTCTGCCGGAAAACTTAGGGGCTGCGTATGTGATCATCCAGCATCTCTCCCCGGACTACAAGAGTCTCATGGATGAACTTCTCGCCCGGATCACGGATCTGCCCATTCACATCGCAACCGATTCCATGAAAATCCGGCCGGATGAAATTTACCTGATCCCGCCCCGGCAGAACATGACCATATATCACGAGAAGCTGTTTTTAACGCCCCAGCGGGAGGACCGGATGCTCAACCTGCCCATTGACGTTTTCCTGCGCTCCCTTGCCAAGGACAAGGAAAAGGATGCCGTGGGCATTATCCTGTCCGGTACCGGCACCGATGGTACCCTGGGAATCCGGGCGGTCAAGGAGTTCGGCGGCATGGTCATGGCACAGGACAGCGATTCCGCCAAATTCGACGGCATGCCCCAGAGCGCCGTTTCCACCGGAATCGTGGACTACATTCTCTCCCCGGACAAGATGCCGGTCGAGCTGCAGAACTATTTCAAGCACCCGTTTATCCGGAAG
>CAYFVA010000311.1:0-2854 GCA_964346265.1 uncultured Desulfobacterales bacterium | reverse complement strand
ACAGGGAATCGAAGATGCAGGGGAGATTGTCTCCCTTCTGGTCAAAGACGGGGTACTGACCGAAGACCGGGTCAGGTACGCCATGCGGGTCAAGGATAAACTCGCCACTGACAAAAACCTGCTCGAAACCCTGAAAGAACTGAAATATATCAATGACTGGCAGATCAAACAGACCCTCCGGACCCATCAGCTCTCCTTGCGCATCGGGGATCTTCTGGTCGATCTCGGATACTTGTCAAAAGACCGGCTGAACGCCGCCATTGAACTTCAGAAAGAAAACAAGGAAAAACGGCTGGGAGAGATCATTCTCGAAAACCGGTTTATCAGTGAATCCGCATTTCTTGAGATTCTTTCCGTACAAATGGGGTTTCCTTATGTGGATCTTGCTTTTGCTGAAATCGATACGAAACTCACCGGAAAAGCCCCTGTCAAATGGTGCGAATCCCATCGGTTCGTGCCGGTGAAATTCGAAAACAACCGGCCGGTGATCGCGTTTGCAGACCCGCTCAATAAATCCGACATCAAAGGGGCAAAGGAGCTTTTCGGAGAAAATTTTACCGTCGCCATCTCTTCCCCCAATTCCATTCAACTGACACTGGAAAAAATCAGGGCCGGCAAAATCAAAAACCGGGATGTCGTGGACGAGTCCACCGTCCGGGGAATCGTGGATACGGTCATCGGCAGGGCCATCGATGAAGGGGCCAGCGACATCCATATCGAGCCTTTGCGGGACCGCATCCAGATCCGGTTTCGGATTGATGGAATCCTGGTTCATCACAAGGATTATGCCCAGAACATCCTGCCCATGCTGGCCGGCCGGCTCAAGATTTTAAGCGGAAGCGATATTGCGGAAAAACGGCGGCACCAGGGCGGAAGGCTTTCTTATGAGTACAAGGGAAACACTTTTGACGTGCGGTCGTCTTTCTATATCACGGTGTTCGGGGAAAAGATCGTCATGCGGATCCTCAACCGGATCGACCAGATTATCAGCATTGAAAACATCGGCATGCAGCCCAAAATGCTGAACCGCTTCCTCATGGACGTTCTCAACGTGCCCAGCGGAGTTCTGATCATCACAGGCCCCACAGGCTCCGGCAAAACCACAACCTTGTACAGCTGCGTGAACCATATCAACACCCCTCAAATCAGCATCCTTACCGCAGAAGACCCGGTGGAGTATGTCATGGACGGTGTTAACCAGTGTTCGATCAACCCGGATATCGGTCTCACCTATGAGGAAACCCTCCGGCATGTGGTCCGGCAGGACCCGGACGTCATCGTCATCGGGGAAATCCGGGACAACTACTCCGCGGACGTGGCTGTTCATGCGGCGCTTACCGGCCACAAGGTGCTCACCTCTTTTCATACCGAAGACAGCATCAGCGGACTGATCCGGCTTTTAAACATGGATATCGAAGCCTTTCTCATATCCTCAACAGTGGTCTGCGTGATGGCCCAGCGCCTGTTAAGAAGGATCTGTCCCTTCTGTGTCCAGCCGTATACCCCCACGCCGTATGACCTGAAACTTCTGGGGTACTCTCCCGGCCATGTAAGGAGGTACAAATTCCTCAAAGGCCAGGGGTGCCAGCACTGCAGGCACACCGGATACAAAGGGCGGCTCGCTGTATTCGAAATGCTGGTTCTCAATGAAGACGTCCGGGACGCGGTGCTCAACCACAAGTCCAGCTATGAAATCAGAAAAATCAGCATCGAGACATCCGGACTCGTGACCCTGATGGAAGATGCCATTTCCAAGGCGACTGCAGGTCTGACAACAATGGAGGAAATTTTCCGGTGCGTCCCCCGTCTGATTCCGCCGAGACCCATCAACGAAATCCACCGACTCCAAGGACTGTGATATACCATGGACAACAAAGTATCCTTGATCGATCTGGTCAAAAAAGAAATGGAAAAGGAGAACAATCTGCCCGTTCTCAGCAAACGAGCGAACGCCCTCCAGAATGAGGCGGTAAAAGAAGATCCGGATATCCGGAAAATCGGTTCGATCATCCGTCTGGACCCCACCCTGACAAGCCAGGTGCTCAAAGTGGCCAACTCTCCCTTCTACAGGGGACTGCAGACCGTGGAGACCATCCGGGAGGCCGTGATCCGCCTGGGACAGAACGAGGTCGTCAACATCGTAATGACCGTGATTCACAAGGGCAACTTCAATTCGGACGTGCCGATTATCAAAAAAAACCAGAACCGGCTCTGGAATCACCTGGTGGCATGCGCACTCGGCTCGCTTTGGACCTCCAGGCACCTGTCCATGGAGACTTTGACACCCAAATCCTTTATTGCCGGGTTGCTGCACGACATGGGAAAAATCTATCTGTTGACCGCCCTGGAAAAAATCATGAAATCCAGAGAGATCGATTTTAAACCCTCTGCAGCGCTGATCGACAAAATCCTGGATTCCCTGCACGCCGAACAGGGGTATCACCTGTTGAGACAGTGGAATATCCCGGAAAAATATGCAGTGATCGCAAGGGATCACCACACGGAAGAATTCGATCACACAGACCTTCTGCTTGTCATTGTCCGGCTTGTGAACAAAGTATGCGCCAAGATGAACAATCCCGGCCAGACCGAAGACATCTCCACCATTGTAGGCTCCAGGGAAGCTGAAATTCTCGGTATGACGGAACTCAGCATCGCCGAACTCGAAATTGCCATGGAAGATTCACTGAAAAAGTATACTGTTTAGCCCTTCCCTTTTGCCGCAAGATTTTCCCGACCTTTCGGATTCAATTGCTTATTTTCGGTTGAAAATTTGGCTTATGCTCATTATATTTACTTTAGATATATAATTTCAGTACAAGAAGCCGGGAGGCTCAAGGCAATATAAAATTTT
>CAYFVA010000310.1:0-2886 GCA_964346265.1 uncultured Desulfobacterales bacterium | reverse complement strand
GCAGTATTATGTCTGAGGAAATGATCATGGCCGATTTTACACATCTTGACAGCGACGGACGGGTCAGAATGGTGGATGTGGGGGACAAACCGGAAACGAAACGGACCGCATCCGCGGGCGGCTGTGTGTATATGACCCCTCAAACCCTTGACCGGATCGCCTCCAGCACCGTCAAAAAGGGGAATGTGTTCGAAACCGCCCGGATTGCCGGAGTGATGGCGGCAAAAAAGACCGGGGACCTGATCCCCATGTGCCATCCGTTGAACCTCACCCATGTGCAGGTGGATTTTGACATGGACCGGGAAAACCACCGGATCCGGATCCATGCCGAAGCGTCGCTCACAGGCAGGACCGGTGTGGAGATGGAGGCGCTTGTGGCGGTGTCCGCGGCAGCGCTCACCATGTACGACATGTGCAAGTCCTATGACAAGGGCATGCGGATCTCGGATATTGTTTTACAACAGAAAACCGGCGGAAAAAGCGGGGATTTCAAGGCTGATGACGGTAAGTCCTGAACATCTGCTCTTTCTTTTCATCGGAGTTGCCGCAGGTGTTGTTCTCGGGGGTGCCGCTTATGCACGGATCTCGGGGCGCAGGCGCTCGCAGGAGCATATCCGCGAACAGGAACGCCGGATCAAAGAAACCCTTGAGCAATACGAAGCAACCCTCAATGCTTCGGAACGCCGTCGGCAGAAGGAGTACGGCGCATTGTCAGGGAGGCTTGCCGATATGGTCAAGACCCAGCAGGCGCTTTCAAAAGAAACCGGGAATCTGGCCAAGGCCTTGCGTGTTCCTCATGTCAGGGGCCGCTGGGGGGAACTCACGCTCAAAAGGACGGTGGAAATCGCCGGAATGGTCGAGCATTGTGATTTTGAAGTCCAGGCCGCTTCGGAAAATGCCGATTCCGGTCTGCGGCCGGACATGGTCGTCCGGCTGCCCGGGGATCGAACCATTGTGGTGGATGCCAAGGTGGGGCTGGACGCATACCTGAACGCGCTCGAGGCCGGATCCGAACAGGAACGCAAGGCATACATGGACCGGCATGCCGGCCAGATCGTAAAACACATCACCTCGCTTTCCTCCAAGCAGTATTTCAGGCAGTTTGCCAATACCCCGGAGTTTGTGGTGCTGTTCATTCCCGGAGAAAACTTTTTCAGCGCAGCAGTGGAAAGCCGCCCGGACCTGATTGAAACCGGCGTTCACAAAGGGGTGATCCCGGCCACTCCCACTACATTGATCGCGCTTTTACAATCCGTGGCCTACGCCTGGACCCGGGAAAAGAGCCGGGAAAACGCGGTGGAGCTGAGAGAACTCGGAGTGGAACTCTACGAAAGGATTTGTTCCATGACCGACAACCTGAACCGGCTGGGCCGGGATATTGAACGGTGCGCCCGTACCTTCAACACCACGGTGGGTTCAGTTGAAAACCGGGTGCTTGTGTCTGCAAGAAAATTCCATTCCCTCGGGGTGGCAGGGAAAACCATGAATGATCCGCAGCCCGTGGATCCCAATGCCAACCCGATTCGAACAATGAAACAGGAAAACAAGGTTTCCCGGGAGACAGAAGAATGAAAAAATTCCATTTTGTGGTTGCGTTGTCCGTTGCTGTTGCGGTTGTCCTCATATTCGTCATCCGGGTGAAACCGCCTGTGGATAAAAAAAAGGACACATTCGTGAAAAAGCCGTTTCTGGTCCGGCAGACAGGAGAGAGCCTTCCGGTTTTCAAAGATGATCCTGACTACAAAAATATGATCAAAGCGGTTGACAACAGCCTGGCCTACTTTAAAAAACTGCCGCCGGACCGGGCGTTTCACTTCGGTCCGGACGAGGTGGATACCGAAACCATGATCCGATCCCTTGAACGGTTCAAAGAGATCATCAAAACATCCCCTCAAGCTGAGGAACTTGCAGGATTGATCAAAGAGAACTTCCATGTGTATAAAATGGCCGGGAAAACCGACGATGACGTGCTTTTTACCGGGTATTACGAACCCACATTCAAAGGAAGCAGGAAAAAGACGGAAACGTATGACATTCCCCTGTACCCGGTACCGGACGATCTTTTGCGGATCGATCTTTCCCGGTTTGACGACCGGTATGAAACAGAGCCTGTCCTGTATGCCATGGTGGATAAAGACAACAAAGTGGTGCCGTACCATACCCGGTCGCATATCAACCGCCTTGAAAACTTTAAAGCAAGTGCGGACCCCATTCTCTGGCTTGAAAGCCGGGTGGACCGGTTTTTCCTTGAAGTCCAGGGATCAGGAAGGGTTCTTCTGGAAAACGGGGAAGAGGTCCGGATCCATTACGCCTCAAAGAACGGCCATTCGTACCGCTCCATCGGAAAATACCTGATCGGACACGACGAAATTGACCGTGAAGACATGTCCATGCAGGCCATCAGAAAGTGGCTCAAACAAAACCCGGACCGGATGGATGAGGTGCTCCACCACAACCCGAGCTTTGTGTTTTTTAAGGAAGGGAAAGGCGGGCCGTACGGCTGTCTCGGCGTAGCGGTTACCCCCATGCGGTCCATTGCCACGGATATGTCTGTTTATCCCAAAGGGGCGCTCTGCTTTATTCAAACCCGGATCCCTGAAAAAAATCCTTCCGGATCAAAAGCGAAACTCACCGATTATTCCGGCTTTGCTCTCAACCAGGATACCGGCGGCGCGATCAACGGCCATTTCCGCGCCGATCTGTTTTTCGGCAGCGGCCCGGAAGCCGAATACGGGGCAGGACACATGCAATATAAAGGGGATCTGTATTTCCTGGTGGGAAAATGAACGGAAACGATTGCTGCCCAACAACAGTAGCGGATGGAGAAATGAAATGAACTCTCAGATTAAGACTCCCTGGAAAAAAGTCATACATGTCCGCCCCATG
>CAYFVA010000309.1:0-2888 GCA_964346265.1 uncultured Desulfobacterales bacterium | reverse complement strand
TAACAGTCAGCTGATCGGGAGGGCGAAGGAGAAAGTGGTGCCGCTCTCCTTTGAAGAGGAGAAAGAAACTTTTCCCTTTAGAAATTTTTCACCGAACAGTTTCATGGAATAGGTGCCGAATCCTCTCCCATCCCCCTCTTTGGTTGTGAAATGCTTTTGAAAAATCCGGGGGCGAACCTGTTTGGGAACAGGCCTGTCATTCCAGACGTGCCATGATACTTCAGTGTCGCTTACGGTGGTGTCCAGAATCACTTTTCCGCCCTCTTGGGTGGCTTCAAGCGCATTGAGGATCATGTTGGACAGAACCCGGGACGCCAGCATGACATCCGTGTAAACGAAGGTTTCGTTTTCCGCCTGTTTTTCTTCCAGCGTTCTTGATTGTAAGAGTTCGTTCCCGTTCAGAAGTACCCCGGTTTCCCTGCGGATGTCAGACAGGGATACCCTGCTGACCGCCGGTTCATAGGTCTCCTCTTTGCGGAATGCCAGTTCCTTTTGAAGCCGGAATTCCCTTAGAAGCCGGTCAAGGCTTTTATTAAGGAGTTTCACGGAAGCACTGTCCGGTGTCTCCATGGCCAGAAGTTGCGCGGATCCTGACACACCGTTCAGGATGTTGTTGATATCATGGAAAAATGTTCGTTCCAGATTGTGCAAAAGCTGCTCTCTTGTTATGTCCTGGGCAAAGAACAGGATCCAGCGGCCGTCTTCGGTCTGGAAGGGTTTTGCATTCACTTTCAGGCATTTTTCCCTGACGGTTCCGTTTTCCTGGTGCTGGAGGGCGCATATCCTTTCGTCGGGTTTGTCTTCTTCAATGGCGGCCATCGTGGCAATGGCGGCCCCGCAGGAAGTACAGTGAAACGAGGTGCCGCACCCTCCTTCCATTTCTTCTGCATGGACGCATTGGAGGGTTTCCCCCAGTCTCAGACCCAATACGTTTTCCGGTTCCCGGACTCCGATATTTTTCATGAAATCATGGTTCATGGCCACAATCTGACGGTGTTCGTTGAGAACGATCAGAAGACCTTCCGCAGCCTCGAGAAGGTTTTTCATGATCGGGTTGACGGCAATGGACTCGATCTGGTTTTTAAATTGTCTTCTATCCAGCCTTTGCGGCGGTGCGAAATGGGATTCCATGGGCAGTTTCTCCATAGTTTCAGCGGGAAATACAAATTTTCTACTCACCATACAGTATCGAAGAAATGCAAGTCAAGAGGAAACAGATTGTCCTGCACCAGAATCAAAGTGTCGTATGCCGTGTGGAGGGAAAGAAAGACCGGGAACCCCTGTTAAAAAGGGTCCCCGGTCTCATGTCGCCGAAGTCAGGCTTTGCGTGAAGTCAGGCTTTACGCAGAGTTTTGCGCTGTTACCACGTATACCGGGTCGGACAGCCGGAATTTCGGATAGTACCGATCCTCCTCCGGACGTGGATATCCCCTCACCGAAGCCGTGGATACGGTTTCGAACGCACCGGTTTCAAGTACGTATTCGGTGACAAGCCCCATTCGTTCGAAATCGTGGAGCTCCTCCCATATCCGGATCGCTTTTTCCGGAAACCACCGGTTGGAAAAGGCTGCGGTAAAAGTGCCCCCGGGTTTCAATACCCTTGCCGCTTCCCTGAAAATCCGGACCGGTTCCGTGAGATATTCCACGGAAAGCGAACAGATCACCGCATCAAACGAATGATCGCTGAAATGCAGTCTCGTGTCCGCATTGAGGTCCTGGAGGGTATATCCGGAAAAAGCCGGATTACCGGCAAGTTCGTTCGGGTTGAGCCCGATGCCGTGAACGGTAAGGTCGTTACCATCGTACGGAAGATGGGATTCCCAGCTTGCCATCAGATCCAGAACCCGGTCGCCGGGCCGGAGAATCGATCCGTATATGGCGGACAGGTTTTGGCTCGCAGTCCGGTCGATGTGATGTACGAAGCGGTCCGGGACATAAAAATCGGGGTCAGGCGCTTCATCCCGCCGCCGGAAGGGACGGCCGTTGAAAAAAGCGGTCGCTTTCCCGTTGTATCTCGCCTGCATCCCCGGCCCGGACAGGGCCGCCTCCATCCAGTCGGTACAGTGCCCGCCCCTTTCCTCGGGTTTGAGGGAGTGTTCACGGGGTTCGGTTTCAAGGGTGAGTTCCAGTCCTGCAAGCGGATGGTTGAAGTCCGCCGTAAACCGGTTCCCCTTGATGCCGACGCATCGGAAGGGGGTCTTATTGGCCCGGAAGACACCGGGTATGCCGGTGATCATCCCCCGGGGGTAAAACCGTCCCTCCTGGAGCTGATCAAACAAAAGCTCCGGAGCCAGTCGCGATGCGTCAAGTTCCAATACCCGGTCTTCCCGGTACTCCGGCACCAGTTCACCCGGTCCGGCATGTGCCAAAGCCGGTCTTCCCTTTTGGGCCTCTTCCACAAGTCCTGCAAAAGGACTGTCAGAAAAAACATCCCGCCAGCAGTTCAGCTGGTCTGCAAAAAAGGTTTCGCGGTGGGATATACCGTGTTTCTCCCAGTCTGCGTGTATGGTAAGATCGACCAGGGCGCTACTCTGTAAAGAATTCATTCAAACTCCTCTCGGCCCAGGACATTGTTGTTGTCAAAAGTTATCAATTGAACGCTGAACCGCCTTTTCATCAGCGGTACAGCGCTTTACCACAAGACCAATATAATGCATTTCGGCCTTTATGCAATGCAGAACAATGTAAAACCGGGGGGCTGCTGATTGTATTTCAGCCGGCAGGGGACAGAATCTGCCACATCACGGGAACAGGGGAATCGAAGGGTCCTCGTTCCATGATACGAACGTGCAAAAAAATGGAGTTCGATTGCCCTGGTGACAGGATCGTATCTTTCTTGACGGGATCGGGGAATTCGGATAGGGTTGGTTGTATACGATGATTTAAAC
>CAYFVA010000308.1:0-2890 GCA_964346265.1 uncultured Desulfobacterales bacterium | reverse complement strand
CCAATGTAACGTTACCCTGTTGAAAATGATCCTCGTACCGATTTTGACTTCCCGGGCGGTTGCTGATGCCGCACCCGTCCCTTTCAGGCCTTTTCGGTTTTCCTTGACCATAAAATCCTGACCACAAAATCATACTGGGCACGCAACTTGAATTGTATTATGATCAAAAGTTCAATTACAAACGGAGGAGACAATGGGCAAATGTATCAACCATCCGGACCGCGAGACCAGTTATCTGTGCATGAAGCACAACATCTATCTGTGCAGCGAATGCCTGGAGTGCAGAGATCCGAACATCTACTGCAAATTCCGAACTTCCTGTCCCATCTACTTTATGACGGAAAAGAACATTGAACAGTCTGAAAAAGAAAACAGCGAGCTGAACTGAAGGAGTTGGATTATGTGGAAACTGATGACGAAAATCACCAAGAACCTGATCATCGCCATACCGGTCATGATGATATCCGGCTTTGTATTCGGACTTCTGTTCGACAGCGCCTTTCTCAAGGGGCTGATCATCCCGTTCACTTTCCTTATGGTGTACCCGATGATGGTGAACCTCAATATCAAGAAGGTGTTTGAAGGCGGAGACCTGAAAGCACAACTTCTGACACAGCTCATCAATTTCGGAATTATTCCGTTTCTGGCATATCTGGTGGGCATGATCTTTTTCAGGGACAATCCGTATATGGCACTGGGACTGCTTCTGGCAGGACTCGTTCCCACAAGCGGCATGACCATCTCCTGGACCGGCTTTGCCAAAGGCAACCTGGAAGCTGCCGTGAAGATGACCGTGATCGGGCTTGTGCTCGGTTCGGTGGCGACCCCGTTCTATGTCCAGTTTCTCATGGGAGCCGAGATCGAGATCAATTTCATGAAAGTAATGAAGCAGATCGTTCTGATCGTGTTCATTCCCATGATTGCCGGTTTCCTGACCCGCAAGGGTCTTGTGAAAAAATACGGGCAGGCGCATTTTACCCAGTTTATCGGGCCCAGGTTTCCGACCCTTTCCACGCTGGGCGTCATCGGAATCGTCTTCATCGCCATGGCACTCAAGGCCAGGGGGATTGCAGCCGCGCCTGTTATGCTTTTATACATCCTGATGCCGCTTTTGATCCTGTATACCTGTAATTTTGCCTTGAGCAGCGTCGTGGGGAAATACCTCCTTCCCAGGGGAGATGCAGTGGCCCTGGTGTACGGGTCGGTGATGCGGAATCTGTCCATCGCTCTTGCCATCGCCATCAATGCGTTCGGAAGCGAGGGTACCAGTGCGGCCCTTGTGGTGGCCATCGCCTATATCATCCAGGTGCAGTCCGCAGCCTGGTATGTCAAGTTCACCGATCGGATTTTCGGCCCTGCGGAGGAATCTGCAACACGGGCGGAAAAGGCCGAAGCGGAAGGTAAAGAAGAAGCACCGCAACCCGGCCCCATGGTCGCTGATATCCGGAAAATCCTTTTTGCAACCGATGCCTCCGAGGCAGCCAGATCCGCTGCAAGGTATGCCTGCAGCCTCGGCCATGCCTACAATGCCCCGGTCCATATCATCCATGTGATCCCGGATGTCCTGGACAGCTACTCAACAGAAGCCGGAGTGGATGTGGGCGGCAGGACCGATCAAACCCGGCACCAGGAATTCAACAAAGCTGACATCGAAGACGCACAGCAGCGTATCCGGGAGAGAATCCATAAGACCTCCCAGAAAGTTCTGGAGGAGATCCCCCACTGTCCTCTGTCTGAAGAACACATCACCGTTACCACAGGCGACCCGGTTGAAAAAATTACACAAACCGCCCGGGAAAACGGATTTGACCTGATTGTAATGGGAAGCCAGGGCCATGGCAATCTTTTTGAAAGGATGGTAGTGGGAAGCACGGCCCAGGGCGTTATGCTCAAATCCACCGTCCCGGTTTTCGTGGCCAAACCCCGGGTCTGAAGTAGTTCCGACGGCCTGAAGCCGGACCGGCCACCCTCCCGGCCCCAGGCTCCTTCAAAAAAGAGCCGCCTGCAGTTCAAATTTTGCTGCAGGCGGCTCTTTTGGTACTGTGTGATCCGATGAACTCTTTGCCTGCCGTACCGGCAGGTAAATGCCTACCTGCGTCAGGTACGGCAGAAACTCCCGGATGTGGAAGCTTTTTTTGTACCGGTACCGATCCAGGTAAAAAAACGTTTCAACAGACCTTTTTTCTTTTCTCCTTTTTCCCCGGTATTTTCGGATTGCCTCGTCATATGTATCACCTGTTTTTATGAGCGTTTTTGATTTTTGTTCGGAATCTTGTTTTCAATGATTTCATTTCGATTGAAGATCGGCAATCCGTTTCCTGAGTGCCGCAAGATCCTCCTCATCCGGATGACCCTCCGCCTGAGGGGCGTCCTTGATCCACTCCGGCGGTTCCGACCGCTGTTTCACCTTTTCCAGAACAGCGGGATCCACCTCCCCCGGACATAAAAACTCCCCCTTTACTGATGCATCTTTTGCAATTTTCCTGGCATGTTCCACTGCATTTTTCACATGATCCGATCCTGCAGCCGCCCCGTGTGTGCCGAACAAAAACAGAGGCGCACCACCGCCGAATTTTTCCAGATATTCGCTCGAATTCGGGTCGGGTTTTCCTGCTTTCAGCCAGAATCCCACATATACCATGTCATAGCCTGAAGGGGCCGGTGCATGCTCTACCGGATATATTTCTTTTTCTCCGGCAAGCTCTTTATATATCGCTTCGGCCAGCTTGCGGGTATTTCCCTTTTGACTTGAGTACACCACCAAAGAAGTCATAAGTTCCTCCTGTTTTTCATCATGGATTGTTTTCGATTGAAACTACGCTTTCCCATATCCTTATTTAAAAAACGTAGCAAAATCCGTTCCTTTTTTTGGCAAACTTTTTGAAATCCA
>CAYFVA010000307.1:0-2891 GCA_964346265.1 uncultured Desulfobacterales bacterium | reverse complement strand
ATTTTCAAGGGGTTCCATCTTTTCCACGGTCAGGGTATAGGCGCCCCAGTCGTAGGCCACCCGGCCGGTTAAAAGATAGGGCTGCTCCATTTCGGCAAGATGGCTGAACCGTTTGTACACCCCGGGGAAAAACACGGTTTCAATGGGGCCGGTCTCGTCTTCAAAGGTCAGAAACTCCATGGGATCGCCGTGTTTGGTTTTCACGGGTTTGCCTGTGATCAGCCAGCCTGCCGTCCGGATTCGCCGGTCCCTGTACAAAGGAAGATCCTTTGCCTTGACAACGGCCCGGTCTTTCAGGATGTCGGCGAAAAGGGACATGGGATGACAGGTGCATAAGAATCCCAGGGCGGAAAACTCTTTTCGAAGCCGGTCCACAAGGTTTTCCGCCGGAAGGGCGGGATCTTTTCCAAAGGGGCGCCTCTTCCGCCAGGCCGCGTATCTCCAGAGGATCACGGGCCGGTTGGTATTTTTTGTCAGGCTGTCCAGGGCACCCGAGTGGATCAGGTGGCGGACTTGATCCTCTGGAGGACGGGTTCTGTCAAAAAAGTCTTCCAGCGAATCAAACCGTTTTTTCTCCCTTTCCCGGATGATCTGTTTCATCAGGGTGTGTGACAGGTCCCGGATGGCGGAAAGTCCGACCCTCAGCTCGGTATCGTGGCCGCTCCACCGGATACCGCTCTGGTTCACGTCCGGGGGGCGTACCACAAGCCCCAGCCGCCTTGCTTCGGATACGTATGCGAAGGTGCTGTAAAATCCGCCCTGGTTGCTGATCACTGCGGCCATGAACTGGGCCGGGTAATGGGTTTTCAAAAATGCGGACTGGAACGAAACCCTTGCGTAGGATGCGCTGTGGGGTTTGCAGAAGGAATATCCGGAAAAACTGATGATCATGTTCCACACCGTTTCGATGGCGCGCGGGGCTGCGCCCTTTGCGGCCGCTCCTTTGGCGAATCTTTCGTAATAATCGGCAAGTTTGTGTTGTTTGCTCTTTTTGGACAGGATCTTCCGAAGCCCGTCCGCGTCTGCGTGGGAAAACCCGGCAAACGAAACCGCCACCCGGGACACGTCCTCCTGGAACACCATCAGGCCGAATGTGTCGTTGAGAACATCATCCATGAGCGGGTGTACAGGTTTGTATTCACCCCCGTGGAGCCGCCGGATGTACTCCTTGATGAACTCGTTGGCAGCCGGCCGGATGATGCTGGAATGGATCACCACATGCGCGAAATCCCCCATTCGGGATTTCTTCTGTAAAAGCCGCATGGCCGGGCTTTCAATGTAAAAGCAGCCCATGGTGTTGCCGAAAGCCACGGTTTGCTGCGTGTCCGGGTCGTCTTCCGGGTCCTGGGTGGAAAAATCCTCGAATTTCAGATCAGACGTGCGGATCTCTGCCACTGCATCCCGGATCACGCCGAGGCTCCGGTTGCCCAGAAGGTCGATCTTGACAAGCCCCGCATCCTCGGCCCCGTCCTTTTCCCACTGCATCAGGGGCACCCCTTTGGGCGCGGTCTGGACGGGCACGTAATGGTCGATGGGGTCCGGGGTGATCACCACGCCTCCGGGATGAACGGACAGGTATCTGGGAATTCCCGTGATTTTGGCGGCATACGCGAGAATATCATGCCAGGGGGATTGATCCGGGATAGACTTCCGTGCGGATGAGGCTTTGTCGCAATGTGTGTCTGTTGACTTGCCTGCAGTGACGGCATCAAAGGCCCCGGTGTTCCACAGGCGGGACAATCGGGAGGTGATTTTCGAGATGTCCGAAGAGGGCAGCCCGAACACCTTGGCCACCTCCCGCACCGCCATTCTGGGCTGGAACACGATGTGGCTCGACACCATGGCCGCATGTCCTTTGTAGGTCTCCAACACCCAGTCGAGGATGTCGTCCCGCTCGTCCCAGGCAAAGTCCACGTCGATGTCCGGCGGGTCGGACCGGCCCGGATTGAGGAACCGTTCAAAGTACAGGTTGTATTTCACCGGGCAGACATTGGTGATCTTCAGGCAGTACGACACGATGGAAGCGGCTCCGGATCCCCTGCCGCAGGTGCGCGAGCTTTTGTCCACGATATCCTTGACCACGAGAAAGTATTGGCAGAACCCCTTTTCCTCGATGATGGAAAGTTCGTACTCGATCCGGGAGATGACCTTTCCTGAAAGTTTGCTTCCGTATCTTTCCCGGGCCCCGGCCCAGGTCTTTTCGGCCAGCAACCGGCAGGGGGAGTCGGCCAGGGCTTTGTCCCCCGGCGGCATGACCGTGCCGAAGTCCGGTTTTCTGAACACAAGGCGTTCAGCGAGCTTATGGGTGTTTTTTACCGCATCCGGGCAGACGGAGAACCGCTTTTCATAGTCCGCAGGCGGTGCCAGGTACGCCCGGGGATCGGCGATTTTCTTTTTGTCAAGGCGGGAGACGGTGGTGTTTTCGGCAATGGCCTGCAAAAGCCGGTGAATGCGGATCTCATCCGGGTCGATCATGAAACTGTCCGGTACCGCCACCACAGGTACGCCGATTTTTTCAGCCGTTCGAACCAGCAGGCGTCCTTCCGGCACCGGCCGGCCCTTCAGGCAGGCAGCCATGTCCGTGCCTCGTTCGTGCCAGTGTAAAAGAAAGTCGGAGTCATCCGTCAGCACCACAAGTCCGTCCGCGTACAGGGGAAGGTCTGTTTTGAGGCTGAACCCGGGACAGGTGAGGCGCCGGGTGATCAACCGGCACAGGTTCCGGTATCCTGCAGCGTTCTTTACCAGACACACGGCCGTGGATGCGGTCGCCGGGTCGGTGAGTTCGGCCCCGATCACCGGTTCGATCCCTTCGGCTTCGCATGCCTGGATAAACCGCCACATGCCGCACAGGTTGTCCCGGTCGGTCAAGGCCATCTTTGTGTATCCGAGAA
>CAYFVA010000306.1:0-2921 GCA_964346265.1 uncultured Desulfobacterales bacterium | reverse complement strand
CCATCGGGACGGAAATTCAGTTCTGCTTTGTATCTGTAGACTCTCACAGAGCGGCGGGACATGAAAATTTCAGCAATATCAGAAATAATAGATCTCTGGCATCGATTATGCATATATGTTCAATTATCAGATTGGCATAACCCTACCTCCGTAATCTGATGAACCACCTCAGCCGGAACCGGGGCTGCCTGTTATCGCCAGGGGGCGCCCCGGTTCCTCCTTTTCCGAGGGCCTTACGGGCTTTTGATGGTATGAAAAGCAGGGAACAGCAAAAAGCTCAAGGCTGAAGAGGGATATCCCATTTTTTCATGTATTTCCATACCGACGCACGGCTCATGCCGATTCGTCTTGCCACTTCCGCCTTGTTCCAGTGACTTTCTTCCAAAAGTTTGACAAGTGTTGACCTGGTCAGTTTCCCGGTGTTGCGTGCAGGCCCGGGAGTTTGATTTTTCAAGTTTGGATTCAGGGCTTTTCCGGTTTGGCAATAGTTGCGGAGTTCAATGGGCAGATCGTTGACCTCGATCTGCCTGTCCGAACACAGGACAAACGCGTGTTCCACAGCGTTGGCAAGCTCCCGGATGTTGCCCGGCCAGAAATAGTCCATGAAAGCTTTCAGGGCTTCTTTTGAGATGCCTTTGACATCAGCCTTTGAGCTGTTATTGTTCACCTTGATAAAATGATTCACCAGAATAGGAATGTCTTCTTTTCTGTCTTTCAGGGCAGGCAGGTGAATGGGGAAAACCTTGAGTCTGTAATACAGGTCCTCCCTGAAATGACCCTCCCGGACAAGGGAATTGAGGTCTTTGTTCGTGGCGGCGATGATCCGGATGTCCACTTTTCTCTTTTTTGAATCCCCCACACGCTCGATTTCTTTCTGCTGGAGCACACGCAGGAGTTTCACCTGCATATACGGGGTGATCTCCCCGATTTCATCGAGGAATATGGTCCCGCCGTCCGCCATTTCGAATCGGCCGGTCCGGTTCCTTCCCGCATCGGTAAAAGCGCCTTTGACATGGCCGAACAATTCGCTTTCCAGGAGGTTTTCAGACAGGGCGCTGCAGTTGACCGTTATCATGGGATTGTTCCGGCGTTCGCTGATGGAGTGAATGGCACCTGCCACCAGTTCCTTGCCGGTACCGCTTTCTCCCTGGATAAGAATGGTGGCGTCGCTTGCAGCGGATGCCTTTATAAACGAGAACACGTTCTGCATGACCTGGCTTTTGGCGATAATTCCGCCCAGCCGGTTCAACTCTCCGAGCCTTCGGGTGGCTTCTTCCATTTTCAGCCGGGTGTCCTTGAGTTCCGTGAGATCGGTGACCGCTTCCACTATGCCGATGACCTGATTGTCCCTGTTTTTAATGACCCGGGCGTTTTTGGTGACATTGACTGCATGCCCGTCTTTGTGGCCCAGCAGGCACTCGGTGGGGCTGACCTTGCCGTGGGTTAAAATGCCGCAGTCATGAATACCGGTGGGACAGTCTTTTTCAAAACACTGGCTGAACCGGAGAAAATTGCAGCTCCTGCCTTGGACCTCTTGTTCGGCATACCCGGTGATGTTTTCCATTGCCGGGTTCCAGGCCATGATCCGGCCGGTTGTATCCAGAACGAAAATGCCGTCCCCGATAGACTCGAGCAGCAGTTTGACAAATTCATTCTGTCGGATTTCGGATTGTAGATCTTCCATAACCGTCCCTTCTGTATTTGTGTAGCGCTACAGGTAGCGCCACATTTTGGCGGGTGTCGCCTCCGTTAATTTGTTTGTATGAACGATACCGTGTAATTTTACTTGTATAGTAAAGGGTTATCAAGTCTTTAAATGAGGGGTGCTGTCTGGCACGTTTTTTGATCTATCTGTTATTGACATCGATTGCATGCGCATGGACGGATGTCGGTAAAGGGGAACCAGACAAAAAACAGGAGGCGGTCATGAGTAAGCAGTATACATACATGATGGTGCACAATGCACCGGAAAGTACCTGCGAAGAGGTACAGAACAACTGGAGAAAGATGGCACGGGTGGAGAACGCCACCTGGATACGGACCTATTTCAACGAGGACAAGGGCATCCGGTATTGCCTTTGGATGGCGCCGAGCGAAGAGACGTTGAAAAATATTTTTACTGAAATCGGCGTAAGCTGGGAGTCCATTGTTCAGGTGGAGGAAACCACACCTGATATGTGGGGAGAAAAATGGGACGAGCATGTCCGGGAGGAAGCGACTGCTTCCACACTCGGAAACTGATTTGATCTGTATCCGGATGCGGGCGGCTGTATGAGCCGTCCGTATCCGCAATTGTTTTAAAATTTTCTGACAACGGAGGCGAGAATGGAAACCTGTTCATTCGCAGATACGGCCATCGTGAGCTGCGGTACAATGAGTCCTGAAATCAATTATCTCTCCAGAGAGGGGTTTATTGATACAGACCATATTTTTTATACCACGCCCGGACTGCACCAGGATATCCGGGAGCTTGAAACTCAGCTGGTCAAGACCATTGAAAAGGCAAAGAATGCAGCCTCTTATGTGGTCGTGGTGTACGGGGGCAAATATTGTTATGTGAATGCGGACAATCCCACCCGCCTGATGAAACACATTATCGAGGAACAGGGACCGAATGTCTCCCGGATTGACGCAACCCAGTGTATGAATATGCTGGCAAGCGACGAGGAAATGGACCGGATCCGGGAGGAAATGGCCGGCGGCGAGCCGGTCTGGTTCATGACGCCCGGCTGGGTGAAGTTCAGAAAACAGGTCTTTAAAGGATGGGACAAAGGGATTGCAAACGAGAACTTTCCAAGACACACCGGCGGAGCGGTGGTCCTGGACGGTATCGGATTTCTTGATAAGTACATGGAGGAAAACCCGGAAGAGTTCCTTGATTACTGTGACTGGATGGGGATTCCCATGCAGGCCTATCCGGT
>CAYFVA010000305.1:0-2924 GCA_964346265.1 uncultured Desulfobacterales bacterium | reverse complement strand
CAAAAGGAACTCGGAATCGATACCGAACAGAACTTCAAGGCCAAATATACCAACATCAAGGACAAGTCCCGGGTGATCTCGAATCTGAAAAAAGAGGCAAAAGAGTCGGATACCGTTTATCTGGCCCCTGACCCGGACCGGGAAGGGGAAGCTATCGCCTTTCATACGGCGGACATTCTGAAAAACAAAAACAGGCGGTTTTACCGGGTGTTGATCCACGAGCTCACCAAAAAGGGGATTGCCCAGGCCCTTGAAGAACCCCAGGAGCTGGATGAGAACAAGTTTGAATCCCAGCAGGCCAGAAGGATTCTGGACCGGCTGGTGGGATACCAGATCTCACCGCTTTTGTGGAAAAAAGTTCAGAGGGGACTGAGCGCCGGACGTGTCCAGTCTGTTGCAGTCAAGATCATCTGTGACAGGGAGCGGGAAATCCGGGCGTTCGAACCGGAAGAGTACTGGAGCATTGCCGTGGACCTCAAGGCTTCCCAACCGCCCCGGTTTTCAGCGTCTTTATCCAAAATCAACGGCAAGAAAGCCAAAATCGGTGACGCAGACACTGCGTATCAAATCACGGAGGATCTTGACAAAGCCGCCTATGGGGTCGAGGATATCAAGCTCAAGCAGGTAAAGCGCAATCCGATGCCCCCTTTTATCACCAGCAAACTCCAGCAGGACGCCATCAACCGGCTTCGGTTCTCCGCCAAAAAGACAATGACCGTGGCACAGCAGCTGTACGAGGGCATCGAAATCGGGACCGAAGGGCCTGAAGGTCTGATCACCTATATGAGGACCGATTCCACAAGAATCGCGCCGGATGCGGCCAATGAAGCATTGTCCCTGATCCGGGAAAACTACGGGGAATCTTATGCACTTGCCAGGCCCAGATTCTTTAAAAACAAGAACAAGGCCCAGGACGCCCATGAAGCGATCCGGCCCACATCCGTGTACAATACCCCTGAAAAAATCAGGCATTTTCTCACCGAAGACCAGTTCAAGCTGTACGACCTGATCTGGAAACGGTTTGTGGCCTCCCAGATGGCACAGGCCCTGATTGACCAGAAGACCATCTCCATCAAAGCGGGCGAAAAATATATATTGACCGTTGGAGGCAGCACCGTGGCCTTTCCCGGTTTCATGTCCATTTACGCGGCTTCGGACCCCGCCCAGGACAAAAACAAACAGGAGCTGCCCGAGTTCAAGCAGGGGGAGGTCCTTGAAAAACTCAAGGTCAATCCCAAACAGCATTTCACCAAGCCTCCGCCCCGTTTCTCAGAGGCGTCCCTTGTAAAGGAACTGGAAGAAAAAGGCATCGGACGACCCAGCACCTATGCCTCGATCCTGTCCACCATCCGGGAGAAGGGGTATGTGATCCTTGACAAGCGGTACTTTCTACCGAGCGAGCTCGGTTTTATCGTGAACGACCTTCTTGTAAGCTCATTTCCGGATATTCTCAATATCACGTTTACGGCTGACATGGAAAACAAGCTGGACAGCGTTGAAAGCGGAGAGAGAGATTCGGTGGAGATTTTGAACGATTTTTACCTTCCGTTCAAAGAAAAGCTTGAACAGGCAGACGAGAACATGCTCAACGTGAAAGGCGTCGGTATCGCCACCAGTCTGACCTGTCCGGAATGCGGCAAACAGCTTAACATCAAAATGGGCAAAAACGGCCATTTTATCGCCTGTACCGGCTATCCGGACTGCACCTTTTCAAGCAACTACACAAGGGATGAAAAAGGGCATATCGAGATTGTGGAGACCAAAGCAGATGACACCAAAGTCAAAGACTGTGAAAAGTGCGGCAAGCCCATGGTGGTCAAGGAGGGGAAATACGGCGCATTTCTGGCATGCACGGGATATCCCGAATGCAAGTACACCGAGTCCGTGAACGGAGGCGGCAAGGGAGAGGACATCGGCATGCAGTGCCCTCGGCCGGACTGCGACGGGAGCGTGGTGGAACGAAAGTCCAAGCGGGGGAAAACCTTTTTCGGCTGCAGCCGGTTTCCGGACTGCGACTTTGCCACCTGGAACCGTCCTGTGATGAAAGCCTGCCCGGAATGCGGCTCCCCCTATCTGGAGCAGAAAGAAACCAAAAAGGAAGGAAAATTTCTCAACTGCCCGGTAAAGACATGCGCTCATAAGGAGGCGTTAGACGAAGAAGCCTTGTAACAATCATTTGTGAATGATGCTGAAAACGATCCCCCGGGCCGCGGGCCCGGTCAGGACCCCGTTCATTGCGAATCAGTGCCTTTTCCCGCTCCATGATCACTCGTTGACCTTAAAACGTAACACGTAAAACTTTATCACTCATTGACCCTTTCCACATACTCCCGGGACCGGGTGTCGATCCGGATCGCCTGCCCCTCTTCCACAAACGGGGGCACCTGGATTTCAAATCCGGTCTCCAGGATGGCGGGTTTATAGCTTCCGCCGGTTGCGGTGTCGCCTTTGGCCCAGGGATCGGCTTTTTCCACTTTGAGTGTGACAAAATTGGGCAGTGTCACGCCGATAGCGCTGTCATTGAACAAAAGTACATCACACACCGTGTTTTCTTTTAACAGGTCAGCCGCATCCCCGACCTGGTCTGCCGTGAGAAACTCCTGCTCATAAGTGGAGGTGTTCATGAAGCAGTAGCTCTGTCCGTCCGAATACAGGTATTCCATCTCCCGTTCCTCCAGGGCCGCCTTCTGAAACTTGTCTCCGGACCGGTAGGTTCTTTCGAACCGGGAGTTGGTAATCATGTTCTTAAGCTTGCATTTGTACAGCGCCTGTCCCTTCCCGGGCTTTTTGAATTCAAAGCCCACAATCACGTGGGGTTCGCCGTCGATTTCAAGTTTGAGTCCTTTTTTCAAATCACTTGCTTCATACATACGGATTCTGTCTCCTGCGGTTATTGCTTGTTATAAAACCAGCATTCATATTCA
>CAYFVA010000304.1:0-2940 GCA_964346265.1 uncultured Desulfobacterales bacterium | reverse complement strand
TTTTTTCAAGTCTTTCTTTTGCCGCTTTCAGCGAGTGCCCGCCGGATTCATCCGGATTTTCATTTTCCCCGAAGCCGGGTGTGTTCTCTTGACTGTATTCCATGTGCAGAACTTCAGGAGAGATCACCGGGTCTTCCGTTAGAATAACAGCCCTTTCCATGGTGTTTTCAAGCTCTCTTACGTTACCGGGCCAGTGGTAAAAGAGAAGTCTGTTCATTGCGTCGGATGAAATTCTTTTGACCTTCTTGCCGAATTTTTCGTTGAACTTTTTGATAAAAAAGTCACACAGCAGGGGAATATCATCGGTCCTGTCCCGCAGGGGCGGCAGGGATACCGGCATCACGTTCAACCGGTAGAAAAGATCCTCCCGGAATCTTCCGGCGGCCACCTCTTGCCGGAGGTTTTTTGATGTGGCTGCAATGATACGGACATCCACTGTTTTTGAACCGGAATCGCCAAGCGGCCGGATCTCGTTTTCCTGCAGGACTCTCAACAGTTTCACCTGGAGAGAAAGCGGCATCTCTCCGATTTCATCAAGGAATATGATGCCTTTGTTTGCCTCTTCAAACAGCCCTTTTTTGTTCTTGTCCGCTCCGGTGAACGCGCCCTTTTTGTGGCCGAACAATTCGCTTTCCAGGAGGGCTTCAGGTATGCCCCCGCAGTTGACCGGCACCAGGGTCTGCTCTTTTCTGTCCGAATGGAAATAAATCGCCCGGGCAATCAGTTCCTTGCCGGTCCCGCTCTCTCCGGTGATCAAAACGGTGGTATCGTATTTCACTATTTTGTCCAGAAGCTCGAAAATCGTCTGCATGGCTTTGCTTTTGGCCTTGATATTCTGAAACCGGTGCCTGTCTTCAATGTCGCTCAGTCTTTTTTTCAACCGGCGGTTTTCGTTCTGGAGCGCCTTTTTCTCCTTGCCTTTCCTCAGGGCCAGCAGGATTTCATCCGGTTTGAAAGGTTTGGAGATGAAATCGAACGCACCGAGTTTTACCGCCTCCACAGCCTTGTCAATGGTACCGTAGGCGGACATCATGATCACGCATGTGCTGCCGGTCCTGTCCGGGATGTTTTTCAAAAGTTCGATGCCGTCCATGCCCGGCATTTTCAAGTCACACAGAACAAAATCATAGGGGCGGGCCGTGATTTTCTCCAGGCCGGCTTTTCCGTGGGTGGCGGTTTCAACCCGGTATCCGGCATTTTCCAGGATGGTCTGCAACATGTGGCACATGTTTTTCTCATCATCGATCACCAGTACAAGTTCCGTGTCTTCGTTCATATGCTCTCTTTCTCCCCCTCTTTTGCACCGGTTCTTTTTTCAAGCGGCAGGGAAATGACAAATACAGCCCCCTGGCCCGGTTCGCTTTCCGCTCTGATACGGCCGTTCATGTCGTCCACGATCATGTAGCAGACCCAGAGCCCAAGGCCGGTTCCGAATCCGGGCTCTTTTGTGGTATAAAACGGATCAAATATGTTTCCCAGGTGCTCTTTTGCAATCCCGGGTCCGTTGTCTGATATGTGTATTTCCAGAAAAGATTGGAATTTGTCTGCCGTCTGCGAGGTTTCAACCGAAATGCGTCCGTGTCTTTCTTCCATTGTCAGGACCGCATCCGCCGCATTCAGGATCAGGTTGACAAACACCTGCTTGAGCCGGTTGCCGTCGGATATCACTGTATCGTCAGGTGCATTGAGTGAAGTATCAAGATCGATTCCGGAAAAAGCCGGCTGTTCCTTGATAATGTCGAGTGTATCTGTAATGATCCGGTGAACCGAAATAGGGGTGTGTTCCGAGTCGGTTTTTCTGGAAAAATCGAGCAGACGCCTGATGATTTTGTCTATCCGCTGAATTTCCGTCTCGATCCGGTACAAAAAATCCTTTTTGTCCGTCTCTGACAAAGCACCCTGTTTCAGAAGGTCGATGTACCCGAGGATGATCCCGATGGGGTTGCCGATTTCATGGGCGACTCCGGCTGAAAGCTTGCCGATGGAAGACATCTTTTCCGCCCGGATGATTTCGGCCTGGGCGTTTTCCAGCCGGTCCAGGCTGTTTTCGAGCTTCTGCTTGTCCTCTGTGATCCGGTTGACCATGGAGTTCAAAGAAAGCGACAGGGTGCCGAACTCGTCTTTTGAAGGAACCATCATGTACAGGGGGTCATCCTGGCCGTCATACGCCTTGACAATATTTGTCAGTTTTTTTATGGGGGTGATCACAATTTTGGAAAAACGCAACAGGGCGATAAAACAAAGGAGAGCGGTGTTCAGCAGGATGTAAAAGAGAATCATCTTCTGTTTTTCAAAAAATTCCGAATAAAGATCCGCCAGGGGAACGATAAAACTCACGCCTGCCTGGTTTTCAAGGGGGTAGGATACCAGAAGATACGTATCGGTCAACCAGAACACGCCCCAGGTCTTGCCGAAAACCCGGGAAAGCCGCTTGTCTTCATTCACGGCCCTGAACGTGTGCTGCCTGATTTCTCTTTGGTCAACAGGGTCCATCGTTCCGGCTTTACCCGCGTTGCCAGTAAAAAAGGTGTTTCCTGATGGGTCTGCAAAGCAGGCCGAGTCAATGACCGACTTGTCTGCAAGTTTTTTCAGATAGGTATGGACAGCGGATTTCTGATCAATGCCGCTTTCAGGAGAAGGGATCGTTTCCGTCATATGCATTATCATAAGATCGGTTTTGGAAATCTCGGCAGACAGCAGATCTTTTTTCAAAATGGTGGTGACAACGATGTCGGTAATCACCATGCCGACGATCAGCAAAACCGCAATATTGACAACGATGTTTATTTTCAGACTTTTAAAACGCATTCGGATATTCCGGCATTGAATGTACAGATTCTGATGATATACATTTTCTGCCGGATAATCTCAAGTCCATATCACGAACTATTAAATCATTTAATAGTATATCATTAAATTATTTTATACTTTTTTCTTGGA
>CAYFVA010000303.1:0-3015 GCA_964346265.1 uncultured Desulfobacterales bacterium | reverse complement strand
CCGGCCACACCACCGAGGGATCCCTGATGGAAAAAGGAAAGAAACGCCCCTGTTGCCGCGAAAATGGCCATGATCCCGTGCATGTTGTGGCTGAGGTTATGAAAGAACGGAACTTTGTCGAGCTTCGGATTTTCCAGGATATTGGGAATAAACTCAATGGTCAGGACCGCAAAGTAGCAGGAGAGACAGAAAGCCACTTCGGTGAGCATGGAATGAACATTGGCGTGCCAGAAGATAAACCATCCACGAAGAGGCTGGCCGATATCGATGGCAAGAATCAGCAAAGCAGAGCTGTAACAGATGAAACCGATAATTACGGCGAAATTGATAATATTTTTCAGCTCGTCAATACCGAACAGATATTTCAGCATCCCTGTAAAAAAAGCGCCGCCGCCGATGGCGATTATGGCAAGGTCCGCCCAGATCCACAGGGCAAAACCGTAATAATCGTTCATGTTGGTCTGGTTCAGCCCTTTGATCCAACACAGCATCATGGCATAAACGCCCCAGAGAAGGACAGCACCCACCACTGCGATCCCTAATGCAAACTTCGGGAAAGAGCAGCGTTTCGCGCCTTCGGGTATTAATGCAGAATCCATAATTAATAACTCCTAATTCGTTGTTTGATATCCAGATTCATGAATGATCCATTTTTTTGTTCATCTTCTTCCACTCGCCCTCGAGATAGTTATCTCCGGCTTTTCTCACCCACTCTTTTTCAGAGATGTAGTATACTTTGGGGTTGGTGCCGAGCCGTTCGAGAAGACGGAACGCTTTTGGATTTCTCGGTTTTCCGCTGTGATGCGGATCGGGTTTGACCATCTGGTGCACTTTATGGGAAGGGTTGTGAAGGTCACCAAACGTGATCGCACCCGCAGGACAGGCTTCGGTACATGCGGTCTGGTACTCCTCTTCATGGATCTCTTCCCTGCGGTCGTAATAGGCCTTGTCCCGCGCCGCCTGGTATCTATGGTAACAGAAGCTGCACTTTTCCACCACACCTCTCATCCGGGGGGATACATCCGGACTGAGATATTTTTCCATCTCACCGGGCCATTTCGGATCCCACCAGTTAAAGTATCTGGCATGATACGGACATGCGGCCATACAGTACCGGCAGCCGAAACACCGGACCGGGATCTGACTTACGATACCGGTATCATGGCCGTAATCCGTGGCTACGGCCGGACATACGGTAACACAGGGCGAATGTCCATGATCTCCTTTGCCTCCGCAATGCATACAGGGCCGAGGAAGGTAGCACACCTCCGTATCAGGGAACGATTTGCCGTTGGTCAGTTTGTATACCCTCATCCAGGTAATACTGTCCTTTTTGTCGGACTCGTCCTTTTTGAACGGCACATTGTTTTCAGACATGCATGCGACCATGCAGGAACCGCATCCGGTGCACTTGTCAAGGTCGATCACCATGCCGAATTTATATGTCTTTCCGTGAGTATTTTGTTTTGACATCGGAACCTCTTTCGCAATTTATTATTAAACCCTGGATATCTTTGCATTGATTCCAAAGGCCGCATCCTGTCCGGTATTCGGATCAATCGAAACGCTTATCAACTGATTGGTGTTCACACCTTTGCCGGCAACATAGGGGTTGTCCGTGGTGTGGCCGAGCCCTTTGGGCATTCCAATCAAACCGGGCATCACTCCTTCAAACAGATCGATCCGTACTGTTGCGGAACCGGCCGGAGTGGTGATTTTCACCCTGTCCCCCCGGGAGACCCCGAGTTTTCGGGCCGTCTTTGGATTCATCTCGGCAAAGCTGTCCCCGCCTTTGATCTCTTCGTCGGATACGGTTTTAACGGCAAACGGAGACACCGTAGCCTCGGAGCTTGTGATTCTCATATTGTCGTACGGAACCAGCATCATCGGATACTCTTTCCTGTCTCCTGCAGTCTTTAATCTTTTGCCGTTATTCACGGAGAAAAAAGAGAGATCGGCAGATACGGATTCCCCCGGTTTTTTATCCGAAATCACCGCATACCCGTTGTCGGAAAGGGTGTCCCACAATTTCCCGGTTACGGATTCAAGGCAGTCTTCATACGTTTTCCACGGAAAATTTTCCGAAACGCCGCCATTCATTGCCTGTGCAATCCGGATCACGATATCTCCGGGATTCATGGTATTCTTTAGCGGTTTCTGAACAGGTACGGACAGTCCGACCACCTGCCGGGACATGCTTGCATCCGACGGGAGATCTTCATACCGTTCAAGGAACGTATGGGCCGGCAGAACAATATCAGCCAGTTTGGCGGTCTCATCCATGAATGAGGAGATACATACTTTGAACGGTACTTTGCCCAGGGCCTTTACCACCTGGTCCGTACCATGCATGGTATATGCGATATTGGTATCCTGCATCAAAAGAGCGTGAACCGGTGACTGTCCGGTTTCCGAAATCTTCTGAAGCAGACTTGCAACGCTCTTTTCAGAAGTCTTTTCCGCCCCTTTCCGGGCTGCTGCATCCAGTTGCAGCCCGGAAAATTTCAGGTATTCCGGTTCTGCATTGAGCCAGACGCCGCCTTTTGTATTGATATTTCCGACCAGGCAATTCAGCGCATGAACAGCAGCGAACTCCCTGAAATCTCCTGCTGTATCTCCCCTGCCCTTTCCTGCGATTGCCAGCGGCTTACCCGCCCCGGCAAATTCCCTGGCCATTGTCTTGATCGCAGAAGCGGCCACTCCGGTTTTTTCCTCTACCTTTTCAGGCGTATAACCGGTTTTCACAAGCCGGGTAAAAGCACTGAAGCCTGTATCATAACTTACAAGATAAGAGGTGTCATACAGCTTCTCTTTAATGATGACACCGCACATGGCAAGGGCCAGATCAACTTCCGCGCCCGGTATCACGGGAACCCATCGGTCTGCGGATGCTGCGGTATTGGATAGTCTCGGTTCCACCTGTATCAGCTTGACCCCTTTGTCTTTTCGCCGGGCATTGACCAGGAAGTTGTGCACCGGAGAACCCCACCCCTCGACCAGGCCGGTTCCGAAACT
>CAYFVA010000302.1:0-3017 GCA_964346265.1 uncultured Desulfobacterales bacterium | reverse complement strand
AACTGAAAAACTTATAAGTAAAATAGATAGCACATTCGCTTTTTTTTTCAAAACACTTTTTTTAAAAAATTCCAATATGTGAATTTACTTGATAAAGTGAATCCCGGTCAAGTTCAGGATAGTTCAGGCTATTTCGGACTGGAAGGTCTCCTGTTTTTATTTCCGAGGGCCTTACGTTTGAACATTTTACAGGTGTTCGGACAAGTAAAAAAAATGTAAACAGAGAAAAAACTGGTGTCCTTTGTTCGATTAATGATATATAGGGTGTTCTTATGTGTGAATTAAACAGAGTTTTCAGAGAACCGGTAAACACTCTTTCCCATGCAGCCGGAGCCATTGCCTCCCTTGTCGGGCTGACCGTTCTGGTGACACTGTCCGCAGCTAATGCATCGGTCTGGCATGTGGTTTCCTTCAGTATTTTCGGGTCCACTCTTGTATTGATGTATACATCAAGCTCCCTTTATCACGGCCTGAAAGTATCCCCGTCCCTTTTAACGGTTTTCCGCAGAATCGATCATGTGATGATTTATCTTCTGATCGCAGGTTCTTACACCCCGTTCTGCCTTGTCCCCATGAGAGGAGTCTGGGGGTGGAGCCTGTTCGGGGTGATCTGGGGGATAGCAGCCGCCGGGTCGGTCATTAAAATCACCGGCCTTTCCGTGCCGAGATGGATCTCCACGCTGATTTACCTGATAATGGGGTGGCTGTGTATCATCGCGGTCTATCCTCTGGTACAGTATCTTCAGCCGGAAGGGCTTGCCTGGCTTGTGGCCGGCGGTCTTTTCTACAGTGCAGGGGCCGTCATCTATGCGGTAAAAAAGCCGGACCCGTTCCCGGGCATATTCGGTTTCCATGAAATCTGGCACCTGTTTGTAATGGCCGGGAGTTTCTGCCATTTCTGGGCGGTTTTCAAATATGTAATGGTTCTGTAGCATTTGCAGGAGACTTGAAACTTGAGACAGGAGACGGCCTCATTCAAATGATATGGTTTGTTGTGATGGATGCTGGGCATCTGCATCATGAACGTTATGCCAGGGCAGGACACATATCTTAGGCTTTTTTTTCATTTAAACGGGTTTTTCCATGTTTGCCAATTTTATTTACTTTCTTGTGGCGCTGATTGTTTATACGACCTGCCATTATCCCCAAGGCGTTGACAGCCCCCCGGAACAAGCGATCCTGTATGCGGTACTCACTGCGGTTCTGTTTATCGTGCTCTGCCGGGCCTCCTTCAACCGGCTGGCGGCCCGTGCGGCTTATCTGGGAAAGGAGGTGACGGATCACAAGCTTAATACTCTCCTGACGCGCTTTTCCATTCTTTCCCTTTTTGTTTTCGGAATCGACCTGTACTTTTTCCGCCTGAAACTGGTATTTTCCGATTTTGCAATTTTCAAACTTTTCCCGACACTCGAAGCCCTGCTTTTCCTTGTGCTGTTTCTTTTTTATCTTGTGGTGGTCTGGAGTTCGGCCTGGGTCGTTCAAAAGGAATTTTTTTCAAGCTCGGTATCCAGAAAAAATTTTGTGATCTCCAACATCTCTTTTTCTCTTCCTGCTCTTTTGCCCTGGTTTTTTCTTTCGATTGTGGCGGATATTATCCGGATACTTCCGTTTCCCGCAGTTTCAGAATTTCTCATGTCACCGGTCGGAGAGGTCGGTTATGTTCTCGTATTCCTGGTGGCGGTGGCTGTGTTTGGGCCGTATCTGATCCAGAGACTCTGGCGGTGCAAACCGCTTGAACCCTCCATGATCCGGGAGCGAATACAGAGAACCTGTTCCATGGCAAATCTCAGATATGCGGATATTCTGAAATGGGAGCTTTTCGGCGGATCAATGATTACCGCCGGTGTGATGGGGCTTTGGGGGAGATTCCGGTACATCCTTGTAACTCCTGCGTTGCTACACCTTCTGGACGACGAGGAGATCGATTCCGTGATCGCCCATGAAATCGGGCATGTGAAAAAGCATCATCTTTTCTATTATATCCTGTTTTTTGCCGGCTATATCGGGTTTGTCTACTTTGTTTTCGACCCGCTGATTCTGCTGATATACTCCTCCAAAGGGCTTTTTACGATTTCCTCTTTTCTGGGGATCACGCATGATACCGCAGCCACGGTCTGTTTCAGTCTGATTCTGATCGCTTTGTTCGTGTTGTATTTCCGCTATGTGTTCGGATTTTTCATGCGCAACTTTGAACGACAGGCGGATACATATGTTTTCTCATTAATAGAGGACTCAGGGGCCCTGATTTCCACCTTCAATAAGATCACCAGGTTCAGCGGACAGGCCTGGGACAAGCCCAACTGGCATCATTTCAGCATTAAAGAGAGAGTGCTGTTCATGGAAAAGTGCCGGCATGACGGAGCGTACATCGATCAGCACGACCGGAAAGTGAAATTTATGATCGCAGGATATATCCTGGTGGTCATCAGTGTGTTCGGGTTTGGATATTCCGTCAATTTCGGCGGCCAAAACGAGGCTTTTCAAACGTATATCGCTGAAAAGGTGCTCGAACAGAAAATCCGGGTGGATCCGGAAAATTCGGATCTGTATACGCTTGTGGGGGATTATTACTATGACACGGGCAAATACAGGGAAGCCAGGGACGCATGGGAAAATGTGCTGCAAATCGATCCGGAAAATCTGCATGCGCTGAACAACCTTGCATGGCTGTACGCCACCTGCGAGGACCGATCCCTCAGGAACCCCGAAAAAGCGCTCGTCCTGGCGCAAAAGGCGGTAAAGATCAGCAGGGAGCCCTATGTCCTTGATACGTACGCAGAGGCCTGCTATCTCAACAATGATATCGAAAATGCGGTGAAGGCGGCAAAAGAAGCGCTTTCAAAAGCACCTCCTTCCAGAGAGTCGTACTACAAGCAGCAGCTTTCCCGGTTTACCGCAAAAGAATTATAACCCCACCGGCAAAAAACTCATCCCGGTGAAATGAACCACTTTTTTGATGGTGCGGTTGGTTCGGTCTGACACGATCACAGCCAGGGTGTCCTGCAGGCTGATCAGTT
>CAYFVA010000301.1:0-3019 GCA_964346265.1 uncultured Desulfobacterales bacterium | reverse complement strand
ACCTAATACTTATTGCGTTTCCGATACGGAATGGTTTTCAAAAAATTCCTTGAAAATCATTCGGGCGTATCGGCTCGCTCTCGTTCCGATGTACTTTCTGTGTCCCACCATAACGGAAACGGCCAGCTGTTTGCCACTCTTTTTGTCTTGTGCGAACCCGGTGAACAGGTCGTATTTCACCGTACGGTCCCTATTATACAACGATCCGGTTTTCCCGCCGATTTTCAGCCCGGAAAGAACGGAATCCCTGGAATATCCCCGGAAGGATTTTCTTGCGGTTCCGCTCCTGATCGTTTCCTGCATCAACCGAGCCAGAACAGCGGCGGTTTCCGGGGCAACCGGATTTTTGAACACAGCCGGTTCCCCTTTGTACACGGGCGTATCATCTACATTTATGACGGTTTTCACGATCATGGGCAGATACATTTTTCCCGAATGAACCACGCTGCCGGCCATCATGGCGGCAAACAGGGGAGATACGGTGGTGGTCTTGTTAAAACCGCATCCCACTTCCGCCCATTGATAGGGTTTTTCCTCATCAAGCACCAGGCGGGCCGGTCCCACTTCCAGATCTCCATCGAGCTTGTTGTTAAACCCGAAGTTTTCCGAATACCGGGCCAATATATCATGGCCCAGGGTGTTTTGTGCGATTTTCCCGAACACCGGATTGATGGAGTCGGCGAATGCATCCTCAAAATAAACTTTCCGGGTGTACCGGTTCCGGGAGTTTTTCAGCTGCCGTTTATACAGCGTGTATTTGCCGCCGTTGTAGTACAGCGGTGTTTTCGGGGTGAATCCCTTCTCCTGGACGGCGGCCGCTGCGGTGATGATTTTGAAAAGGCTGGCAGCCGGGTAGTCCGAAGTAAGGCAGGGATTTTTGTCCGGATCGGAAAGATCAAACCCCGCCATGGCCCTGATCCAGCCGGTGTCAGGCTCCAGAACCGTGAATGCAATCCGCTGCGGTTTCCCTCTTGTCAGCGTCTTGAGCCTTTCAAGCTTTGCCAGAAGAAATTTCTGAAGTTCCACATCCAGGCTTGTCTGAACATAATAGGGGTTTCCGTCCAATTTCACAACAAAATGTTTTTCCGTCTGTTTGAAAAACGGTTGTGTGGAAATCAATGGCTTCAATTCGGTTCCGGTCAGTTTTGCACTCTTTTCCTGTTTTTCAACCGGTTCCAAAGGAGGGGTTTTCGACGTTTTGTCCGGTGTGGACTCCATCCAGTCTTTTGCAAGAAAGCCGCCTGCAAAAAGAAGGAACAACAGAGCCAATAGTTTGATGTACCGTATGGCTTTTTCCCTCCGTTTCTTTCTGGCTTTGGAGATTTTCTGGAATTCCCGCCAGGTGCTGTTCCGCCTGTAGTTTTCCAAACCAGTCACCGTTTTTATTTTACTGGATTGCCGGGGTCGACTTCGTGGTCGAATGTTGTGAGGAATAAGCCGCTTTTACAGTTGGCCGCAAGGATCATCCCTTCGGACAATTCTCCCATAAGTTTGGCCGGTTTCAGGTTGGCAACGATCACCACCTGTTTTCCGAGTACCGATTCAGGGGAATAGCTTTCGGCGATTCCGGCCACGACCTGACGCTGCTCACCGCCGAGGTCCACTTTGAGCTTGAGCAGTTTGTCCGATTTTTCAATTTTTTCCGCTTCGATCACTTTTCCGGTTCGAAGATCGAGTTTCGCAAACTCTTCAATGCTCACCTGCGGTTTGATGTCGTTTCGTTTGGCAGACTTTTCCTGCTGTTTTTCCTTTTTCCGTCTGATTTTATCGGTGTCGATCCTGGGGAAAAGAACCGGCGGCTTGTCCACCTTATAACCGGTACGGGTCACGTCCCATTGTTTTAATGTCTGAAGGTCCGGACATCGGGTCTCCATGGACCCTTCCATTTTTAAAATGTTCAGCATTTTCTCCGATGTCTCAGGCATGATGGGGTGAATCAGGCCGGACACCACTTCAATGCCCTTGATCAGATTGAACATAACAGTCTCCAGGGCAGGCCGGTCGGCCTCGTTTTTGGCAAGGGCCCAGGGCGCCTGTTCATCAATATACTTGTTCATGACGCCCACATACTCCCATATACAGGCCACGGCTTTATGATATTCAATCTGTTTCATATGATGTTGAAACCGGTTCACCGTTTCCAGCGCCCCTTGTTTGAGGGAGAGATTCTTTTCCGCTTCGATCCCGGGATCCACGGCCGGCACGTTTCCATTGAAATACCGGTGGGTCATGGAGAGTACTCTGGAAACGAGGTTACCGAAATCATTGGACAGATCCGAGTTGATCCGTTCCACAAGAATGTCTTCGGTGAAATTGGCATCCAGGCCGAACACCATCTCCCTTGCCAGAAAATACCGGAACGGGTCCAGCCCGTAAAGCCCGGTGACCTCCACCGGGTCTGTGACATTCCCGATGCTTTTGGACATTTTGCTGCCCTGGACATTCCAGAATCCGTGGACATTGAGATGCTTGTACAGCTCGATGCCGGCGGCCTTGAGCATGGTGGGCCAGTAGATGCCGTGGGGCTTTATGATGTCCTTTGCAACGAAATGTTCCGTCTGCGGCCAGAATTTGTTGAAAAGTTCTCCGTCCGGGTACCCGAGAGCGGAAATGTAGTTGACCAGGGCGTCGAACCAGACATAGGTGACATATTCCTCGTCAAAGGGCAGTGTGATCCCCCATTCAAGCCTGGTTTTGGGCCTGGAAATGCAAAGATCCTCCAAAGGTTCCTTGAGAAAGGAAAGGATCTCGTTTTTGTACCGTTCCGGCCGGATGAAGTCCGGGTTCTTTTGGATATGGTCAATGAGCCAGTCCTGGTATTTGCTCATGGCAAAAAAGTAGTTGGATTCCTTGATTTCTTCCGGCGCTTTGCCGTGATCCGGGCATTTCCCGTCCACAAGTTCTCTCTCCTGGTAGAACCGTTCGCATCCGAAACAGTACAGACCTTCATAACTGCTGAAGTAGATATCTCCGGATTCGTATATTCGGGAAAGCACCTTTTGCACCACCTGGATATGCC